>NZ_JAUBDI010000016.1:0-76258 GCF_033253735.1 Sporosarcina saromensis
AATTAGGGTTTACACTTTTCATGGCTTACTCCTTTTTGTAGTGTAAGGGAACTGATTTAGTCGTCGCTTCCTTACCTACATTAGGAGTTTTTTTGTCGTTCTTCAAGTCTTTTATTCTATTTTATATATATATCATCTATTTTTTTACTGTGGTGCAACGCTAGTGGGCACCTGTTCTTAACCGTACCGGCATGAACAAGAGCTAAAAGATGGTCTTGCTGAAATACATGCTTTCAAGGGGGCCTGCTGACTGGTACAAGCCGGTCACTGCAAAGGAAGCGGCACCTTTCTTTCATGCCTATCTGATAGAGAAACCGTATCGGAGGGATGCGGATCTATCGGACAAGCAAGGCATTGCACTGCATACCTACAATGAAGCCGGAATGGCAAGGCTCATTGAAAGGATGCCGATGACGAAATGGAGTGGTTCGTCTAAGGGATTGATTTGGTTCGAGGATGGAGTGTTTGTACCTCAGCTGGATGTCGCAAAAGAGCATGAAAGGATTTTGTTTGAGTGGGTGAAGGAGATTTGTCAGTATCGGTTGCATTGGTATTTTGAGAGGAAGTGGCTGATTAGCTAAGTGGTATATGAAAGTGGGCCAGGTTCTAATAGTACTCGAAATTACATGAGAACCTGGCATCAAAAGTAATATCCAACCAGCGTTTCTTCTCAGCCTCTCGGCGACGTGTATCAACAATTAACTATTATCTTCTGTAAGTAATTGTTACCCATTAAATACTTTAACAACACCTTACTTCTATGAAAAGCAGCATCAATATCATCAAGATTGTTTATTAAGAATAAGTAATTTAAAATATTTATCAAGTCTATAAATTGGGCAATTTGACTTTTTCTTTTTCTTTTTCCTAAACTCGCTTTAAACTCAATAGACTCCTGGAAATTTGTAACTAAATAACCTGATAACTCCGGGCCGCCATGTATATAAGAGCATGCTATTTTATACTCATTCATTATTTTACCATAATCTGTTTCATTAATTTGATTATTACTTTTTAAGTCTAAAAATGATTTTCTAGTAACATGAGACTGATTTTCATCGTTAACCTCTATTAATCTAATATAATTTTCAATAATAGATCTTTGATTCAAATAATAATATCTTATTTCTTGTTTAATATCATTTATTAATAAAGAATACAAATCAGAAACTAGAACATTTGCGAAATATGTTTTTGGATAAGCAATTAAAATTTTTTTAAAAAACAATATTTGTTTTGCTATAAATCTATAAAAGTTTACATCACTATCATTAATGTCTCTGCCATTAATCTCCCTCGAATATATTTTAATATAGTTCATTAGTTCATCGACTTCTGCCTTTACCTCATCTACTTCTACAAACTTCATTCTTATAACCATCCATCAAATATATTTTTTTCATTATCTTTAAACTCAATTTTTTGATCAACATATTTATACAATCTTTTCTTATATATTAAATAGTTCTCTTCACTACACTTCTCAATATAACGTACTGTTCTAGCAAGGATCAACGTCCGTGATGCCATAACATAATCTTTAAACTCTAGATTAAAAACGTATTTCAGAAAATCTTTCATGTCATTATTTTTCTTATATAATTCATTTGAAAGAATTATTTGAGATACAATCCCCAATAGCTTATAGCGAGAGGGTCTTGTTGATTTTAACTCGTTTTTAAATAAAACTAGTTCTTTCATAAAGAGCGCCTCCCATTAACTATGTACTTTTAAGTTCTCTATTTTCATCATAATCTCGTAGGTAATAGCCTGTATGTCTTCAAGTGAAGATTTGTATCTTGTTGGTAAAGTGCCGCTTAAACCATATTGAATATGATTAACGACGTGAATTACTGAATCGAAAATATCTAAATTATTCACTGTCTTTTTTGATTCGAAGTCATCTTTAATTTTTTGTTGTTTGGAATTTAAATTTTTATTTATCATAGTATAAATTATCCCTAAACATTTCAAAGGGATGCCTTCATCATCTATCAAATTACTTATTGCAGTTTGAAGCGAATCAATACCAATTATTGAGTATCTATCAATTCTATTAGGAATTAAATAAAAGTCAGAAGCTAATAAAGCACTATCTGTATAGATGGTTAACGTCGGTGGACAATCAATTAAAATAAAGTCATACTCTTTTCTTAGTTCATTGTTAGCAATGAAGTTTTTCAATCTTTTAACTAGAGATGAGTCACTACTTTTATTCGCCAAAACTAAATTCAAATCTCCGCATATTAAGTCTAAATTCTCTTTAACATTAATTATTAATTCTTCAGCTTTCGGCATTTCAAACCTGTGGCTAACATCCAACTTGGGTTTAAATAGTTGGAAAATACTTTTATTCTCACTCAGCATCTTACTATAAAATGTTTCTTCCGCTTCATCCTCTTCAGTCATTTCTTCTTCAGAATAATTAACAGGTATAACCAATTCGGTCTGTTCATCATCAATAATTTCAATCTCATCAGCATTACTTAATTTCTGTTGCTTCTTTTCTTTATATGCATCTAATAAAGAATGAGTTGCATTAAATTGAGGATCTATATCTACCATTAAAACTTTTTTACCTTCGTATCGTGCCAAATAATCGGCGATTCCTATACTTAAGGTTGTTTTTCCCACTCCACCCTTCATATTAATAAAAGAAATTACCATACCATCTCTCAACATAAAAAGACCTCCCATTGCTATCATTATATAAATTAGAACAAAATTACTCATACAGCAACGAATATTACTGTACCGGGCGAAAACACTGCTCTATGGAGAACGCATAAAAACGTTAAGGTTAATAATTAATAACATAACTTTAATAATCATAAGAATCTATTGAATAGCCGGCTCCAAAAATTCTCTACTTCACTTGTTATATGCTTGGAGAAGCGAGGATTCAAAATGTTTATTTTTACTTGACGTGCTAAATCCACCTTCCATCCGCGAGGTAAATCAATCCCGTTCTCTATAAAAAAAATTTCAATTTGTGGTAATATTGCGTTCGTGTCATCATACTTATCATAGAAGTCAGCTTCTATTCCCCGGGAAAATGATAATACGAACCTTTCAACTAACTCATAAGGAATTAAATCTTCAACCTCTGAACTTTCAATGCCCAACACATCTTCTATTTCAATAACTTTCGATGGAAAGTCTTTGTAGAGATCTTTTAGCAAACTTTGTTTCATTCCCTTTCCCGAAGAATCAGAATCAATTAAAATAAGAGGTAATTCCTCATCTTTTCCAGATAGCAGACTTGATAAAGGACGAATACCTTTCACCCCTCCGGAAGGTACAAATACTATTTCTTCTTTGGGCTGAAATAAACCTCTATTAATTAAGTAGTTTTTTATACCGTTTAAATAGTATTGGTCAGAAGGTCCTTCTACAATGACTGTTTTACAACCCTGTAGAAGTATATCGGAAACACTTAAGCCCAATGCAGCGTGAACGGCATAGACAGATGTATTTTTATTTGAATGAATATCTGCTGCCCGTAAATCATTTGATGCAACCGTTCTTCCATTTTCATCCAAATATACAACCTTAACTCTATCAACATTTCCGGTGTCAACTTAGTGACGGTGCCTGTGTCAGAAACATTCATGTTAATTCATTTGTATGGATATGCAGTCAATAATACAAACACATCAACTACAATAGCCCAGTTTTATCTATATACAATTGTAGTGAATTAACTGAATTCAACTTGGCACAGGCACCTGTTTTTTACCCTCCAGTAATTTTCCTAGAGGGTTCGTTGTAAGTATCTAAATCACTTTTCTAACCTACCGCAACTCATCCCCATAAGGCACAATCTCCTCATTCAACACCTGCAGCCATTCCCGCTTCATCTGCGGGCCATATTTCAACGGCTTTGCACCCGGATTTATCTCTTTATACTTATCAAACTGTTTACTGTCGAGGATTGCGCCGATGTTCGGGATTGTGTCGGATCCAGGTACGTATTGGATGGCTGAAAGATGGAGCTGGTCTTCGTTTACAAACCATGTACTCGATAAGTTTTCAATTGCACTTTCATAAGCATTTGTAAAATAGCGTCGTTTGACGGCTAAGATATCTTCCTGTGTATCGATTTTACCTTCGTCGATATCGTTTAGAATTGTTTCATAAACAATCTTTGCCGCTGCTGGTTTGTTCAATTTAGCCAGCGCTTTTTCTATCTCTCCACGAGTATCCTGATTATGCGCTGTATACGTTTCTAGTAGACGGTCGATGTAAGTAGAGTCGATATCATAGAGCTTTGTCGTATTGTCTCCATAAAACTCAATTTCAGAAAAATCCGGTTGAGCTTCTTCCCCATCACCCTCTTCTTCCATCAAGGAACCCTTAACAGTGTTATACACACCAAGGTAGTTTTCCAACGTTTTGACTTGTTCCTGCAAAACTTTGGACGTTTCCATGTCATCGTTGTAGTCATCATAGGTTACAAGGGCTTCGTAGGCGTTATTCAGCTCTTGGAAGGCTTTCACAAATTCAACGCGCTGCTCCAACGGTGAATGTTCATCAATCTTTTCCAAGTTGGGAACGACTGTCGTCAATGTTTTATGGGCTGCCTTAAACCGTTTTTTTGACTTGTCGTAGGACGGATAGACGAGCGCTGTTTCTTCCTGTGCCTGTGAATATAGCTTAGTTGCGTCTTCTACGTTTTTTTCCATTGTCGCTGGCTTTCGGAAGGTTACGATTAAACCTTTTGTCTTGCCAGGGAAAGTCCGGTTCGTCCGTGAGAAAGCTTGGATTAAATTTGCGTAACTGAGATTACGGTCGACAAATAAAGTCTGTACTGTCGGTGCATCAAAGCCTGTTAGCAGCCGGTCCACAACGATGACCAAGTCGACTTGTTTGCCGAACTCTTTGAACTCCGCCCGCTTTCGTGCCAGCCTGTTGTTGATATCTCCGTTGTAACGTTCGATGTCTTCTATCGACCAAGCTGTGCCATAATATTCATTGTAATCCTTTATGATTTCCTTCATTTCATCCTGTGACTGTTTGGAATCCTCTTCGTTCTCCTGGAGCGAGTAGGTAATAGCGATACGAGGAAAATCCGGATCGTCCATTGTACGCCCCGTCCGAATCGGATGTCCGGCGAATTCCTTAGCCATCCAATCTGGATCTGCCGTCATCTTTTTAATGGCATGGTAATAGCATTTCGCCATATCAATGGAGCTCGTCGTCAAGATCGCTGATTTCTGTGGTCGTCCATTTTGGAAGTCGAATTTTGTGTAAGCATTATCCGGGCGGAAAATCTTGTGAAGCACTTTTTGGATATGCTCTTCACTTTCATAGCTTGACGAATCGATATAGCTTTCCTTTTCAAACTGCTCCATCTTATCAATCAGATCATTCAATTCATCGTCTGTGACGCTTGCGTACTTCTCTTTCTGCCGTAATTGCTCAAAGATATAGTTATCAAGTGATGTAGGTTCGATTGTATCTTCATGCTCCACTTGAAAGCCTAGAACTGAGCCATCTTCCAACGCGTTCTTAATGGTATATGTGTGGAGCACTTCACCGTATTGATCATGGGTTGTACGAGCGAGCCGGCCTTTCGCCTGCTTTTTATTTTGCTCAAATATCGGTGTTCCTGTGAAACCGAACCAAGTGGAATTAGGAAAGAACTTTTTGATCGCTTCCATTCCTTCTGCACTCAGTGCACGGTGGCATTCATCCACGACGAAAACAATATGCTGGCTGATTAGATTCTTAAAACGTTGCGTCCCCCGCTGTTCTTCCTGTCTTTCTGCATATCGAAGAGCAGCCTCCAACTTTTGCCGTGTCGTAATGATAACCGTATTGGAATTGGCACTTGATAGCAGCGTCTCACTTAATTCACGTGAGCTGCCTGTACCGACTATCAAACTATTTGACCTGGCAGTTCCGGATGAAATACCCGTATTGAATTCAGAAGCAAACTTCGTAAACTCGCTTGTCGTCTGATTGTCCAAGTCTTTGCGGTCAATGAGCATAACCGTGCGATCTACCCCCGGTTTACGGGCAAGCAGCTTCGTCGATACAAAACTCGTCAAAGTCTTCCCTGAGCCTGTTGCATGCCAAACGTATCCCGATTCATGCTTCATTGCTGACGTAAATAATGCTTCGATTGCGTGTATTTGATAGGGATGCAAAACCATCAGAACTTTATTGTCCTGATCCTCACTGACGATCGTATAGTTGGCAATGAGCCGGTGGGCATCCGGGATATTCAGTACTTGTTTAACGAATTCATAGAGGTTGTCCACTTTCCGGTTGTCAGTCGTGCGCCAGCTGAATACGAACTTCTTATGCAAGTCCTTCGGCATGGCATTCGCAAAATAACGCGTCGTCTGTTCATTTGAAATGACAAACAGCTGAAGCGTGGAAAAGATGTTATTTCGGAACATCCCTTCTTCCGCATATTTCTTAATCTGGTTGAATGCTTGGAACACTCCATCTTTCGCACTCACTTGTTTCAATTCAATTTGAACAATCGGGAGGCCGTTAATCAGCAGCGTGACGTCAAACCGACGATCCCGTCCATCGTCGCTGACTTTTTGCTTCGCAATCTGATGAACGACTTCATACGTCGATATCCCGCCACCGATGTCCTGGTTTGAGTAGAGAACGAGCGACAGAGAACCAAGCGAAACGTCTTCCCGCTCAATTGTAATGCGCGCAATACCATTCTCTCCTTTCAGCCACTTGGCTGCGTCAAAAGGTGTTTTCGTTTTAAGCAGCAATTCAGTCTTGATCGTTTCAAATTCTTGATCAGTGAGCGGTGTTTCCCCGATTTCCGACAAGTTGTTTTGCGTGATTTTCTTCCGCAAGTTATTCCACAAGTCTTCTTCCGACTTCAAATCCGGTCGGTAATTCCATTGGTTGTGTCCTTCGCCAAGAACGTCGATTAATCGGCGTTCCACTTCTAACTCATCTCTATGCTGAATCTTTGCCATGAGGCATCCTCCTTTCCAGCCATTTAGACAAACATCTTTTGTAGGAATGCTTTTTTGGTTTGTTGCAGGGCTTCAAGTTCTTTTTCTTTGAGTGTGATTGTGTCGGCAAGTTGATTAAAAAAATTACCGATCTGCTGCTGTTCTTCAAAACCAGGTATTTTATGCAGAGTGTCAAAAAAATCATTTACGCTTATATTTAGTAGTCCATGATTCCGCGCCCCTTCTACAGATATCATAGAAATTTCTTTGTGCCACGCACAGGATTCGAAATAGTGAGCTATAAAATCACTGGATACAGAGTTAACAGGTTTAAAACATATATACAAACTTGATAAAACACCCTTCTCCAACTTCTCAAGTCTTTTAACCGCACCAAATGGATATCCATTTGAATAACTCTTGTTATAAGCAAACTCTCCTTCATACAACAAATAGTATCCCTCTAGATTAGAACTAGCCACCGTTTTCTTGAAGAATGTTTCTTGATCAATTAGGCCATGCTGTGCAGATATCGTTAATGGAAGCGTTGATTCTAAGTGAGTATTTTTCCTGGTAACTCTTGTCACTATTTCTTTCAAACTCTTACGCTCCCATTCCCCACTAAACCCCGGAAACCGAACTTCCGGCACGGACTCGCCTTCTTTAGGAAACATCTTCTGCAAGAACCCTTGTTTTGTTTGTTTGAGGGTGGTTAGTTCTCGCTGATGAAGAGTGATGAGGTTGTCGAGTTGGTTGAAAAATGAACCGATTTTCCGCTGTTCTTCTATTGCGGGTCTAGCAATTGGAATCCCTAAATACTCGGAATGTCTAATATGAACCTGTGTTGACCCGTTCTTTTCTTGAGAAATTATTTTTCGGAAATTATCAGTATTCGAAAATGAAATCAAAAAGTTTTCATCTACATCGGAATCTATTATTAATCGATATACCCCTTGTGGCATTAAATATTTCTCGTTAGAACCGTTAAGTTTAACAACTCTCCCCATGTTTGGCGCTGTTGGAACCAAATCCCTTAGTGACGTGACCAATTCATTTTGAAACACACTCGAATTAGAATTCTTTTCGAAATATGCTTCATCGACATATTTACTACCTGATAAATCGGCAATTCCACTTGAATTAACAGCACCTTTAGGCACTGTAGCAACGCCATCTTCCCTATAATCATGAGGAGCAATTGAAGCCCCTCCATTCATTTTAATAATCAAATCCCCCAACTTCCGCTGTTCCCAAGCGTCAGAAAACCCTGGGAACCTAACTTCCGGCACACTTTTATTCCTCATGATTAAACACCTCTAATGCACCTTTAATCCATTCTGTATTTTCTTCGCCATATTCTAACGAAGAAATCATTTCATACAAGCTGGATTCAAGCCCTTCTTTTTCTTTTCGAATATCCTTCACCGTCTCACCGACAGCTGCCATATCAACCGGCTCTTCTTCTTCAAACGTATCAACATAGCGCGGGATGTTCAGGTTGAACTCATTCTCTTTAATTTCTTCGAAGCTTGCGACATGAGCGTACTTCTCAACACTTTCACGTTTCTTATAGGTTTCAACAACTTTATCAATGTTTTCTTGGGATAGCTTATTCTGATTCTTGCCTTTAACGAATTCCTGGCTTGCATCGATGAATAGCACATCACGTGTTGTACGATTTTTCTTTAGAATAATGACCGTTGTCGGAATGGATGTACCAAAGAAGAGGTTTGCCGGCATACCGATGACTGCGTCAATGCTGCCGTCTTCCAGTAACTTCTTCCGAATAACTCCTTCAGCAGCGCCGCGGAACAAGACACCGTGCGGCAAAACAATCGCCATTGTGCCGGAATCTTTCAAGTGATACAATCCGTGCAGTAAAAACGCAAAGTCCGCTTTCGATTTCGGCGCCAATCTTCCGTATCGGTTGAACCGGGAGTCATCCAAGAATGTGTCGTCTGATGACCATTTTGCTGAATAGGGTGGATTCATGAGTACCGCGTCGAATGTGTATGGCTCGTCAGTTGGCCAGTCTTTATTCAATGTATCACCATTGCTAAGACGCATGTCCTCCTTATCGACTCCATGCAGAATAAGGTTCATCTTTGCAAGATTAAAGGTCGTTGTGTTCAGTTCCTGTCCGTGATACTTGACGCTTTCAGGATGATTTATGTAATTCCGTATATTCAGCATGAGTGATCCAGACCCCATTGTTGGGTCATAAACGCTAAACAATTTCTTATCTTCCTGTCCCATTGCAGCAATCCTTGCCATCATGACCGAAACTTCATGAGGGGTGTAGAACTCTCCAGCCTTCTTCCCTGCTTCAGAAGCAAATTGGCTAATCAAGAACTCATATGCATCGCCGATAACATCGCCGCCATGCCCCAATAGATTAATTGGGTTCAGCTTTTTGATCACTTCTGTGATGGTAATGTTTCGCTGTTGGGCGTCTGATCCGAGTTTTTTAGAAGTCAGATCAACGTCATCAAACAAGCCGGTGAATTGGTCGTATTTTGTAGACAGGTCGATAAATGCTTTATTCAAATCATTCAGCTGAAACGTGTTTTGCTTTGCCTGGTCGGTCAGGACGTTGAACAAATAAGGCGGCTCGATATCATAACCCAGTGTATCGACCAACGTCTCAATCAAGTCAGCCTTTACATCTTCATCTGCCAAAAGTTCTGTATATAGATTGGTCTGCTTTTCAGCAGTATCGTATTCTTCTAGAGATTCATCCGCGATTTCAACTACTTTCACTAATAACCGGTCAGATAGGTACTTGTAAAAGATCAATCCCAGTAAGTAGTTTTTATACTCGGATGCATCCATTTTACTGCGCAGATTGTCCGCTGCGCTAAATAATCTAGAATTCAATTCAGCCATGTTGTTGCCCCCGTTTTTCTTACTTTATTTGTTTGCAAAGAAAGTATCTTCGTTGAAGAGCCTTCTCTCCTTACAAAATTAAATTTAATAGCCGTTAAGCCTATACTTATCATATCAATGAATGTGGATAGTCACAATACTTGGTATTACAGGATTGGGATTTAATTGAAAATCATCATAAAACATCTGTTAGACTTTCCAACGACTGCTTTCAAACGACATAAAAAGCTAAAATGACTAGTTCAAGTATTATTCGTCTAAAACCTTTGACTTACAAAAGAGCATTAAGCCGGACAAAAACCATGAGCAATAGGATAAGAATACTCATACAGTAACTAAGGTCCATTATTAGAAAGAAAAAACCGCCATCGCTAAAGGATGGACGGTCCTCAATTGGAAGTTAATTAATTTTCAAAACGTACTTTTGTAATTCTGTTGTGCCTATTATTTCTTTTTTAAGCGTCCTGTTCTGCACGATATTCTTTTAAACGTCTATAAAATGTTGCTTCGGATAGAATACTCTTGCCGTTAGCATCCAATCCGAATGCGTCGATAATTTCATGTACAGTCTTTGTACCGTTTGCTTCTTCGAACTCCATAACAGCTTTTCTGTATAGTTGTTTATTGACCTCTTTTCGACCGAATTTCACTCCGTTTGCCTTTGCTTGCTCGATTGCAGGACGTGTACGTTCTTGTATAAATGTGCTTTCAAGATTTGCCAAGAGGTCAATAACAGTTAACAGAACCTTCGTGCCAACTCCTTCATAATCGTCTTTAGATTTCCGAGTATCAATTCCACTTTCAATAACAACTAGAAAAATGCCAGCTTTCGTTAATTGTTCAATTGTGGAAATGACTTGAGAAACTGAACGCCCTAAACGGTCTAATTTATAAACAACTATCGTATCGCCTTTCGTAACACATTCCAGTAATTTCGTTAACTCTGTCAGTTTTGATTTGTCTCCAATGGATCCATTTTCGATAAATACATTGTCTTGAAGAACTCCGAATGCCCCCAACTCCATCAACTGTTCCGTTAAGTCTTGCTTGATAGTTGATTGCCTAGCATAGCCATACAAATTTCCCGTTTCTTCTGTTTCAGCCAATAACTGAATAGCCTTTGAGATTTCTTTATTTATTTTGATAGACATGTGAAGGTCTCCGATCTAATTTAACATTAAAAATCCATGCTAATAAATCCTATCAAACACTACACAGATTTGAAAATGGTGTAAAATGGATTTTATGATATGGGATTAGTTTATGCTTCTTTTATTTGTGTTAACTTATTCGTCGCCATTACTGTTGCATTGGCTGATAAGCTAATTAGTTGTCGATGTCTGTGCCTGAAACATCAATTCAATCATTATGAATAGTTAACAAGAAATAAATTCGAACTCACCAACTAATATCCTTAGCACTTATGTAAATGCAATTGTAACGAGTTAATTAAATTCACTTATCAAAAAGCAAAAAAGATCTCGAAATGGTCAAAATAACCTAGAAAGAATAATCTTGTCCTCCAATCATATACTTAAGAAAAGGAGGATTGACTTGGAACAATCTCACAGTGAAAGATTTAACATTCCACTTCTCACTATCCTGATAATATTTGCATTTATTCTGTTATTCTTTTCGGACTTGCTATCCAAACCAATTATATCGGAGATTAATGCGGGTATGCCGATAGTAGACTTAATGTTCAAATCTGATGATAAAATATCTTTTTTAAAACATCTTGTAATTCCACTACTATTATTAATAGCTGGTTTACTCTCAATTTTCGTCTCTATAAAGAAAATAGTAATTGAAGCTTTATTTGAGTCAGAAGAAACCCTCAACAAAATATTATTAATATTTTTAACTATAATTTTAATTATAGTATCAGTAAAAGCTTTACTTAACACATGGGCATTAGTCAAAATAGCATTGCTGTGTATGTTTGTAGTTTTTATGATTTTGGCAATTCTAGGAGCATTTCAAAATAACAATTCAAAAACATAAATGTTCACAACTTCCCTATCTTTGCATCAAGTACACTTCGCCCATATGGTCAAGTTTCGTCCATCTTGTGAATATTTATGTTAAACTTAGTGCAGTACAAAGAGACCGAACACGAAAACGTCCAGTCATTGCAACGGACATACTGCATGACCTGCGGTTGGCCGCTAATAGGTTTATTTTCACAGAAAGTAACTACCCTGCTTACTTGGACGTTAGCAGAGGATGGTTACTTTTTTTATTGGCCATATGCTAAGTTTGCACGAACGACGCTTCCATTTTGTGCGTTTTATGCAATTCTAGTGTATATACTGAATAGTCCCCTGCACAGCGCACACAAAAACCACCTACAAAAAAAACACTTTCAAAGCCCATTTCGGCACTTCAAAAGTGTCTCTATAGTATTCGCAAATCACCAACCCAATGATCCCGTTCTGACCAAGGAAGTACTTGGATCTGGTAGTTCGATAATGAGTTGTAGAATGTCTCGGATATCGGTTGGATGGAGTCATTGCCTAATACAATGAATTGCGAGTTCGGTTTCAACTCTTGTATATCTACAAACGATAACAAAGGTTGCTTGTAATTATCTGCTTTTGGATTGTTGATAGCTTTAATAATTTTTTCCTTTTTACCCCTTGCGGCAGGTATGACAAAGTCGAAGCTTTGATAGTTGCCCGATTTTCCGGTATAGCCGATATCGTCCGAGAAAAACACTTGGTTCTCTATAAAATAGTTGGAGACTTCTTCTGCAAAAATGCTGATGACAGTATTTCTTGCAGTCAGCAGCATATCCGAAACGCGCAGAAGGCATTGGATAAGGTTGTTCTGTTTTTTAGGATACTCGGATAGTGACTTGAAGGAGACGGAAAGTTCACCTGTAGCTCGATTATGTGTTACTCCAAAGATGCGAAGCGTCATGTCAAAGAAACTTTTACGCTTCTGCGAGCTGAAAATATCGATTCCTAGCATTTCCAATTCAGATAGGACGAAGCCATCGTCGGACAGACTGTATTCTTCCGCTCCGTTCCTCGTGAAGATGAGCTGTAGGAAGTCATGGTGTAAATCAAGGAATGGTGTCGTAATTAAAATAAAGTCTTCATGGTCCTCAAGCTGCAATTGGTTTTTATTCCAGCTGTCGTAGAGTAACTTCATTTCACTTATCATGGATGGCACTCCTTTCTGCTGATTAAAGACAAGTTAAGCACTGAAAAAATGCCTGTGTTCTTCTTTCGTTCATCCTTCGTCTCTATTGTGCTCATTATTCGTGGATAGTATCTATATTGTGGTAACCTTGATGTAGTATAAAAATTACCGGACGCGACAACATCCAGTCAGTACAACGGACATACCGCATAACCTGTGGTTGGCCGGTATTAGGGTTATTTTCACAGAAAGTAACTACCTGCTTACTTGGATGTTAGCGGAGGGTGTAAGCAGAAAGCCTTCGCCTGGCATGTTTGTTCAAACGGCTTAAGGACACTTAATTTTGCACCAAAAAATCGTAACCCGTAAGCAGTGGATGGATTTATTAGTTACAGGTAAGGACAGTTGCCAAAGGTAAGGGAAGCGGACAGCATACCAATCAATCGGAAGATGGTTAAGTTGTCCCTAATGTTGTTGCGAGGGAAATGAAAAGACTAGTGAGTGTTGTAGCTTTCATAGGAAGAAAAAATAAAAACGCTCAGATATAAATGCCGCTCCTAGCGTTTTTACTGTTGATCTATTTGAAAGAAATCGTTTAACAATCCTTTAAAAACTAAATCCGCATGAATTTTATCATATCCATCTTTAGGGATTGTAACGAACACATTTTCTTTCATATCGTAAAGACGTTGTTCGTTCTGCGGAAATAACAGAGGGTATAGCAAGAAGTCTTTGACGTTTGCAGTAACCAAAATACTGTCTTCGTCATATGCCGCATACAGTATTCTCGCGTCCGATACTCCGCCATACTCCATTTTATCAATACTTATCTCTTGCTTAAAATTTGAACGTACATAAGCAGACATCATTCGAATTTGATGTTCAATTTCGATAGTGACACGATCTGGTAGATTGTCTTGACAATATTCAAGTAATAAGGAGATTTTACTGTTTTCTTTGTCCGATAATGTAAACGATTGAACCTCGAGTTCCCGAATGACTTCTTTTGGTACGAGAAGTACAGCATCCCCATCTCCTATTTCATGTAAAACATGCTTCCAAAAAGCTTTGGCAGCCCATCGTAAATCTGGATTGGCATATTTACTTGTTTCATGTCTGAAAACGTTTGTATCAAGTGTATATTGTCTCAAGTCTCCCCTTATCCCCCCGACATTTACTCCTGATCATATAAGTAATCCAGCATATTATTCGCAATGTTGACGGATTGTTTTTTTATCCTTGCTCTTTTTTCTATAAACTTATCCCAATTCGGCTTACCAATAAATTGTTCTGTATCAAGCCTCCATTTTCCACTTCCTTGTAGCGTTTGGTGACCACGGAGTTTTCCATCGGCACAGTATCTGCGAACCATTTGAGGAGTAATTTCAAGAATTTCAGACGCATCGCGTACTGTAATGAAATCGGGAATATTGAACTGTGTACGGAGAACGTTAAAAGCTTCTATCTTTTCTTGTTCACTTAGCGCTTGATAAAGCCTTTCTTTTTCTCTCTCAAGCTCTTCTTGTAGCATCATTATTTTGACGAAATCCTTTGCATTCTGACTCTCCAAAGTTTGTTCTTCATTAGGTTGCAGTTTAAATCCATCAAGAATTGCCGGCATAATCTCCACCTCTTTCACCTCCATTATACAATAAGGAAATTAAACAATAAAGAAATAAACGAAATAAACGAAACTTTTTGTATTAGTATATACCCTAACCTAAAAATACATACACAATGATTTCAAAGAAGTGTAATTTACAAAACAATAACTTAGCAAAAAAAGTAGGTCGTTCTTCTGAACGCATTACCTTTCCATACAAGAATGCTGTTTTACACATTTTCAATCACCTCCCCACCTCCCCCACCCAACAAGGAAACTCCACCGTCTTCCGTTTCATATCCCGTATCACCCGGTGCTTCCCTGTCTCCTCGCAATACAACGACGTATCCATTTCATGCGGGGCTTCCATGATACGCTCGACACGGTAGCCGTACATTTTGTAGTGTTGCGCTCTTGCTTCGTTTTCTTCATGTGCCAAGTACAGCGCCTGCCGGTTTTGTTGCACGGGAATCTTGAACAGCTTAACGGTGCACAGTTGCAAGTAGTTTATGTCCATCCATTTCCTGATGATGTCGTAGTCAAGGAGGGGGTATGGTAGGCTGCTTGATGGGTCGTCGAGTTGGACGAGTCCTTTTTGGAGGGCGTAGTAGATGGCGTGTGCGACGAAAGATCCGTCGAGTTTGATGGCGTCCGCGAGTTCTTCTTTGATCGTTAGTTTAGGCATTGCCGATGACCTCCCCTGTGAATTTGTTGTACATGGCGACGGCGGTGCCGACCGGGCCGTTGCGGTTTTTGGAGACGATGAGTTCCATTGTTAAATCGTTTTCATTCTTCGAGTAGTAGGCGTCGCGGTACAGGAAGAGGATGACGTCTGCGTCTTCTTCGATGGAGCCGGATTCGCGCAAGTCGGACATGAGTGGACGTTTGTCGTGTCGTTGTTCGACGGCGCGGCTAAGCTGGGCGAGTGTGATGACGGGACAGTTAAATTCGCGGGCCATCGCTTTTAAGTCTTTCGTAATTTTGGACACTTGCAAGTGCATACTGCTGCTTTTGTCCTCCGAATGAATTAACGTCAAGTAGTCGATGAAAATGATCGGTTTCTTGTCCGGGTACGTATTGATCATTTTGCGGACGTTCATGCGGATTTCCGCGACGGTCTGTTTGCTGCGGTCGAAGAAGTGCATATTCGATTCCGCAAGTCGGCCGACAGTACGTGGCCAGTCGGTTTTCTGTTTGTCGTTCATCATCGTGTATGGATCGCGCATACGGATGCGGGAGAATCTCCCCGTTGACGCAAGCAGGCGATCTCGTAAACTCGTGGCGGACATTTCAAGCGAAAAGATGAGCGGCAGCCGGTTTGTCCAGCCGGCGTGCTTTGCGATATGCAGCATAATGTCCGATTTTCCCATACTTGGCCGTGCCGCGATAATCGTCAGCTCCCCGTCTTTGAAGCCGTCCGTCATCGTATCGAGCGCCCCGATTCCGGCTTTCGCCCCTTCCGCGATTTCTTTTTTGATGTACGGGTCCTCATAGACGTCCGCTAGCAAGGCACTCAAAGAGGCATAATCGCACACGCGGTTGTCAAGCAGCGCGTCCAATCCATTCATAATGCGGTCAATCGGCCAGTTTTCTTGTATGGCGATGTGCAGCACATTGCGCGTTTCCCGTTCCCGCCATGCATCGAGCATGACGGTCACATGGTCATCGAACGTCGGGAGATGCGCATAGTCCGCCAACTCCCGAACATAGTTTGCCCCTCCGATATCTTGCGGATGGAACGTCGTCAACAACGTGATGAAGTCGACCGCCTTCCCACTCGCTCGCAACTCCTTCATCGACTGAAAAATCATCTTGTGGACAGGATCTGCGAAATGCGAGACGGACAAATTCGCATCCGTAATGAGGTAGTTTTCTTTCATCATCGAGCCAAGTACCGCTTTTTCTGCCATCATAGCGCTTCCCCCTTCGTTAAATCGAGTTGGTATTCCTGCACTGGATTCGCGTACGCGAAAGACCTTATTCTTTTATTCTTATAGTGCTTATAGTGCTTATAGTTCTTCTTAGTTGTTACCGCTTTGTTTGTACCTTGTTGATCGGTTGTTAGGTTTGTTGTTTCGGCATGCTCGTATTGCTGATAATCGTCCCAATTGACAATGGTGATGAGCCGGTTTTCGTTTGTTGACTCGTTTGTTAGAAATCCGTACTTCTCCAAACGCTTCAGCGCTGTCCGGATTTGCTGGACGCTAATGTTTTTTCCACATTCCTCTTGAAGCGACGCCAGTGACGTAATCGTCTGACCGGCACGCACCGTATACACCTTCCCCTTCCACTCCCATTGCCGATATTCATAATTCGCCATAGAGAGCAACGTCATGAGTACTACTTTCTGTTCAGGCGTCGAGCCTGTCCAAATCGGTTTCTTCCAAAGAACGCGATGTGTTTTGAACCAACCTTTACCCATCTGAATCCTCTACCTTTTTTTGTTATGAACTGAACAGTGCTTTCATCTATTACATAGAGCCCTACTTCCGAAAAGGATACATCGTTGTGAAAATAATTTTTATTTCGCGTTTGTTTGCTGCATTGACATTGCGTAATTTGGGGTAAAAAGAGGTTGTGGAAGATGCTTGCGGGTGGAATGAAATATGTTTATGTTCGCGTGCGCTGCGGACGTTTTTTTTATAATTTTTTCGTTTCGTAGCTGCCGTGCGTTTGTTTTTTTCAATCGCGATTCAAAGAAAAAACGCACGAAAATTTCGCCCGCAAAAACAGTTCCATTGGCCTACCCTTTGTACAAAAAAAGTAATTTACGATACGGTTTTCTACGTGCTACAATATATTGAATTTACTTCCAAAAGGATGTGTGAACCGGACGAGAGAGGACCGTTATTAGCTGTATATAATTTGCCCGAGTACGTTTTTGTTTTACAAAGTAAACAATTAAGAGGTGTTGGAAGTTGATAGCGGAGAATAGAGAGCAGACGATTTTCGGTCATGTTGGCAAGAAGATCGTGACAGATAGAGAGATTGACATTATTGCAAGAATCGATGAGCCGTTGGTTGTTGTGTTAGGGAATATGTTGAGTGAGGAAGAGTGTGATGAACTGATCCGTTTGTCGGCGGATGGGTTGAAGCGTTCTAAGATTGGAACGACACGCGAGGAGAATGAGGTCCGGACGAGTAGTAGCACGTTCATTGACGAGACGGAAAATGTTGTTGTTGCGCGAATTGAAAAGCGCATTGAAGCGGTGATGAATATCCCGATTGCGCATGGTGAGGGGCTGCAGATTCTTCGGTATACGCCGGGGCAGCAATATAAGGCGCACCATGATTTCTTTTCGGCGAAGAGCAACGTGACGAATAATCGGATTAGTACGCTTGTGATGTATTTGAATGATGTGGAGCAAGGCGGCGAGACGTTTTTCCCGCATTTGAATTTTTCCGTTGCGCCGCGTAAAGGGATGGCGGTGTACTTCGAGTATTTCTACAATGATCCGGCGTTGAATGATTTGACGTTACACGGCGGTGCGCCTGTGGAGATTGGCGAGAAGTGGGTCGCGACGCAGTGGATGCGGAAGCAGCGGGTACGGTAAGTAAGGCACTTAAGGGGACTTTTGCGCTGTGCTTGGTTGCGCGGTTGATTAGGGGATTATGAGGGATTGTTTAAGGTGAAGGATGCGTTTTTTCACTGGAATGTTGTGGAGTGACTTTGAATGTGTGTTTATGATGTGGGAGGTTGCTTTTTTACGGGTGCGTGTCGTTAAAGGTGGGTTCTTGACGCGGCAGGCTCCTTTTTCAGGGGTTGCGCGTCGTTAAAGGTGGGTTCTTGACGCGGCAGGCTCCTTTTTCACGGATTGCGCGTCATTAAACGTGACTTATCGACGCGGGAGACTCCTTTTTCACAGTTCGCGCGTCATTAAACGTGACTTATTGACGCGGGAGACTCCTTTTTCAGGGATCGCGCGTCATTAAACGTAACTTATCGACGCGGCAAGCTCCTTTTTCATGAATTGCGCGTCATTAAACGTGACTTATTGACACGACAAGCTCCTTTTTCACGGAGCGCGCGTCATTAAAGGTGGGTTCTTGACACGGTAGACTCCTATTTCATGGTTCGCGCGTCATTAAACGTGACTTATCGACGCGATGGACTCCTATTTCATGGTTCGCGCGTCATTAAACGTGACTTATTGACGCGGGAGACTCCTTTTTCACGGATCGCGCGTCATTAAACGTGACTTATCGACGCGGCAAGCTCCTTTTTCACGGATTTCGCGTCATTAAACATGACTTATCGACGCGGCAGGCTCCTATCATGCGCAGATACCATTATAAAACAGGCAAGACGCATATCACACGGCTTGCCTGTTTTACTTATTTATCTAGTGCGGATGACATGGCACTTTTATCAGGCATTTCATTCAGACTACTCCTCTACGATCTCTTCAACATGCGTCACGGTATAGTTTTCATCCACGCCAACTTTGTAAGCTAGCACATCGCCTGTCTTTTTCACTTCGATTTGGATAGCATAGTATTTTTCCTCAGGTAGATACTCAACTTGTTTTCTATCCAATCTATCCACATTCACCTCATACTTTTCACTGACAGTTAATAGGACATGATGATAGGCTGCTGCCTTTTGTTGTTGGCGGTGGAAATGATGATGGCTAATGAATAAACCCGTTAGGCACAGCAGAATGTTGACGCTTAGTATGATTTTTTTCATCGTTCCACTCATCGCTCCCCGGATTGCTGTTTACGATAATCTCTTGTTTGATCATAAAAATGAGAAACAAGATGGGCATTTGCCATCCTGACTTCACTGGCAAACTCCTCTTTTGAAACATTCGATTGCATGGTGATCTCATAAACGCCCATACCTCTCCTATATGTTACGTCAAGTAGCTCTATTTCTCCTTCATCCAGTCCATATTTGTTGGCTGTGTATTGTAATGCGTACGTTGAAGCAATTGTTTCTCGGGCATGATTTTTGATGTAACTGTATCCGCTTATACACACAACCAGACAAATCAACACGTTGTAAATGATGAATCTTTTCAATCTTATTGTCCTCACTCCTCCGTTCTTCGGGTTTTGCATACCCTAATAATATCGTTAAAAATTGTGCTTCGGTTAAGTCGTCCATTGGCTTTAAATACTTTCGCTCATTGACAACGGTGCCATTAGTTCAATGTGAAGTTGAATATCCGTTGGTCTTGGATTTTCATCATCGTTTTAAGAACCCGCCTGATACAGACACACTATGATTTAATTGTACCAAAAAAACAAATATTGGAGATATTTCGGATGAAAAACCTATTAAATTCATGGATTTTAATGCAAAGTGTTTACATCCTAAAAGAGAATTCTCTCTTTTAGGATGTATTCTCATTCATACAAGTGTTAATCTTTTATGTAAGCACAGGAGCCATAAAAAGGTAGAGGAGGGGAACCGTCCTGCGAAAACGTTTAACTATTATATTGCTTTTATTATTAATACCGCTACCGTTTCTATATGATATAACACCGTCACTTCAAGGACTTATTTCATTTTTGTTCGTTTTAATTGTAGGTTGCTTGTTCTGGACTGCATTGGACTTCAGAAAGATTAAAAATCGAGATAAGAAAGAGCTATTTAGATTAATTTTACTATTGTTCCTTTTTTTCATTTCTATTTATATCTTTTATTTCGCTGAATTATAGGTTAGAAAATAATAATGAATTTGTCTACTATGATGTGAAAGAACCCAAAGTCACGACTAACTATTTTTTGGACACTAAAGTCCAGACTAACTGTTAATTAGGACAGCAATGATCAGAACTTTTATAGGTAAGCTCTAGTTATAGATCATACTAAAACAACAGTCCTAACTTTCGTGTCCAAACTGTCTGGACTTTGGTGTCCTTAAATAAAGATTGATATCGGAAGGATAGGGGGAAGAGATAAGTATAAAGCATTAATAGAGATGGTCTTTCTTTGGGAATGCAGCTAACCCCTTTTGTTGTAATTTCACGCCATCGGGATCGATCATTGGCATGAACCATATTGTTGTTTCGTCGAGTACTATTTTGACGTCATATCCTTAAATGGATTGGTTCGTCTCATAAGCTGCTACGTATTTATTTACAAGTCTATTTTTTATAATGGAAGTTAACCACTATGAATTAACAGATTCTCTTTAACAAGAGTTCTATTAATACATAAAAAAACACCCATCCTTTAGAAGCCGCGGCTCAAGGATGGATGTTTCTTATAGTAGAATACCGTTTTGAGGTTTTGTGTGCCGCGTACCTTTATTCGGCAATCCCCACATCTAGGTTGACTACTTCGTTCTGATAACCACTTTCTATTTCATGTTTTCTACAAAATCATGTAGTTTTTCTAAGGTAAGCAAGTGATGGTTGCAATTCTCTGCATCTTTGCAAATATAGTTCCCTTTTTTCGTGTATGTGCCGATTGCTTCCCCTTTTGTTTTCGTCATAAAAAGGATGACAGTAGTGAGACGGTTGCAAATCGCACATATTTGTTTGATCTGAGACTCTTCGTAAGTACCTGCAAGGCCAATGAAGCCCTTGTTGGCTGGCGCGACAATGTATCTCTTTTTCGTTCCGATATCGTCAAAACTGAGATACGTCATTTTTGTATAGTCCAGGCCTACTTTAGGCAATTTCAACTTTTTCACTTTCGGAAAGAGCTTTTTCATACGCTGTTCCGAAGGTTCATTGAACGGAATGATATACGGTTCTAGCTCGAGAAGAAATTGTTCCGCTGCTTCTTTTTCCGCAATATTCTCCATACCATTCAACATTTCTTTTTGTTCATTCGATAACTCTGTAAACAATTCATCTACTCTCTCAATGGAGAGCGATTCGAGAGCACCAATAACGTGTTGATCATTCACGGTTGCATGGCCATACACGAGTTGATGGACTTGTCTTTTAATAAAATTATATTGGTCGTTTCGTATAAAACGTTCGTTAGTCATCATGTCAGCTCCTTCGTATTTGTGGGTTGCAACAATGCGCAAAGCCACAATTGTAGAAATGGAGAAGCTTCTTTCGCAAGCGATTAGTCTTTCATTCGCCCCATGCAAAGTATCGCCACTTCAGAAATCGGCTTTGCATGAGTCTTTTTAGAAGCTGGCAATGCCATTAAAATTGCCATCTTCACAACACCTCCTACTGTAATACGCCAATTATCATACCGCTTTCTGTAGCTCAAAACAAGGAATTTCTAAAGTGGCTGTGTCTCATTAAATTTTGTATAGTCAATAGAATTGTATATGAATAATAAGACAAACATTTAGTTTAATCAGCCTCGAGACCTATTTGAGAATCATCTCCAGGTCCATTACCAGAAAATCACTAGTGTTATAAGATGATAATATCCAATACTCGAATGAGTGAAAGTAAATGGATTGGGAGTAAGTGTATGAAAAAGGGGCAACTATTAAAGGAGGAATTGTATTGAAACAGGAAAAAGCGAAAGTTCTTGTACTTGGAAGTTTTCATATGGCTGAATATGAGGGGCTAGATTCAGAAAAAAGACAAAGAGAAATAGAGGAATTAGTGTCCAAAGTTGAAAAGTTTAACCCGACAAAGATTGCAGTTGAAATGGTTCCAGAGGATAGTGAATTTTGTAACGAACAATTTATTAAGTATAAACAAGGTACTTACAAACTTCCAATAAATGAAATATACCAAGTCGCCTTTCGGCTAGGATTGAAGCTGCAACATGATCAGATTTATCCGACTGATTGGATGGGCCATGCAGATATGAGTTATGGGGAAGTTGTGAAGTGGGCGGAAGAAAATCAACCCGAACTTCTAAAGGAAATATATGAAGAGCTCGTGGCCCCTGAATTGTCGGACGATAAAAGTGTAATAGACTACTACAAAGAACTAAACGATCCCGCCATAGTTAACAATGTACAAAAACTTCATTTGAATATTGCACGCATTGGTGATTTAGATAATTATATTGGTATGAACTGGTTAAGTTGGTGGTATAAAAGAAATCTAATAATGTTTGCAAATTTAACCCGTCTTATTGATTCTGAAGAAGAACGTATTTTATTCCTTGTAGGTGTGGGGCACTCTTCGATTGTTACAAATTTTATTCAAGAAAGTGAACTTTGCGAGGTTGTCCAACCTCTTAGTTATCTGTCCTGAGTTAAACGGATAAACCTGAACTAGGCGTGATTGTCTACAAGCGTCTATTCAACTAACGGGTGCGTTTAAGGAAGAACGTAGATCCGTCATTTGACGGTCTTTTTTTCGTGTGAAAAGCTGACTAGACTGCAGAGCGAAAAACGTGGGGATTCGTCAACGGGTAACTGTTTATCTGACCAAGGGGAGGAATTTAAGAAGTTGACGAATTTCGCAAAACCCGAAATGTTTTTCACTCAGTGGTAATGGTAAGGCGGGCTTATAAATGAAACTCATCAACTTCTCCTCCCTCTTGTGCTTTTTTTCGAACTTGTGCTAGTTCATTTTTCATTTCTCTGGCTTGATCTAGGCTTACGTTAAAATATTGTTTCGGTATCCTCCAATGTCCACCTTCTTTTCGTGTTGCATCTGGAAACTTTCCAGCATCACACATTCTTCTAATGGTCTGATCAGATACATGCAAGATTTCAAAAAGCCGCTTACCTTCAACAATACAGAAGATAAGCGGCTTTTCCCTATTAGAGACACGTGCAGAAGACAGTTCAAATTGCATGAGTCACCCCTAGCAATGGTTAAAGCTGTCGTATTAAGTGTTGGGTGCCTGTGCACAATTGAATTCAGTCAATTCACTACAATTGCATATTTACTAAAATGCAAATGTGTATGTAGTATATTCATCTATTTTAATTGCATAACTATTCATTTGAGCTGAATAAACGTGAATGTTTCTTGCACAGGCACGGACACAAGTATCCGTAGTGATTCATACTACCCAAGGAGGAAAAGCTACAAGCAGACTAAATGCCAAGTGAATTTTCCCAACATGTACTATATTTACAATTAACTAGTTGTGTTATAAGGTTTAGATACTATGAAATAGGAGGAAACAAAATGGTTAAAATTTGCAGGTCTTTACTTTCAAGCGTTGCTACATTTACTTTATTTTTACTTGCTTCACTTGCAGCATTAGCATCCAACAAAGGCATGACAAAAGTACACGATTTTGAAACGAACTTTCTCTCGGGATACTAGATGATATGGATATGAATAAAGTATTGAGAATTTTATTTTGCATTGTATTTTTAATCTCTGCCGTTTGTTTAATTATAGTATTTCAAGAGGATTATGTTGCAGATGCTCTTTTGGCAAGGGCTTTGCCTTTATCTATTATTATCGGATTCACCGCAATAGCTGCTACTAAATCCGATTAAATCATCCTTCAAATTTTGACGAAACAGCTACCTGCTCTTACTTTTCAGAAGTGAGGAGGTAGCTGTTTTGAATCCTGTTCAAATACTCCTCAACTTAGCAGAACCGTACAGGAATACATGTTTCAATGAATAATTTCCCTCTTATGAAATTGATTTACAAATCTACAAAGAAATCAGCGCTCAACGCTCTCATAAAGTAATCTATATTTCATAAGCACAGGAAGGCTTTTTGAAATACAAAAAAACTACCTACACCAAATCCTGTAATTGGCTGCAGGTAGTTTTAATTTATTCACACTAAAATGCTCTATTACAAGTATTCTTTTTCAATCGTCCGCGTACTTCGAACCGTGTCAATCGGACGAACCATTGCTTCGATTTGTTCTCGCTTGCCTTCCAGGAATGGCGGTAATGATAAGCTTTCGCCAACTGTTTCGTACGGCTCATCTCCCATGAAGCCAGGGCCGTCCGTTGCCCATTCGAACAAAATGCCAGGTGCAACGCGGACATAGATGGATTCGAAAAAGAATCGATCGACGTAGCCTGATGTTGGGAAGCCAAACTTTCGCATACGGTCATTCCACTCGTCCAACACACTTGCATCTTCTACGCGGAATGCCGCATGATGTACGGTTCCGAATCCTTGTTGTCCATTCGGTAACAGCGTGTTATGTTCCACGATGACTTGTGCACCATTTCCGCCTTCTCCGACTTCGAATAAATGCAGCGAACCTTCTTTTGCGATTTCTTTAAATTCCATCGCCGTTTCCAATACTTTTTTAAAGTAATCAAAATCCGCAATGCGTATGTGAATCGGCCCTAAACCGGTAATCGCAAACTCTAAAGGAACCGGCCCGTTTTGCCACGGCGTTCCCGCAGCCACCCCTTCGTTCTCCTCATCCGAAACCAACATATACTGTTGCTCATCAAAGTCGATGAACGAAATTGTTTTCTTGCCGAACACTTCCTGGATGCCACTATTTTGCACTTCAAATTTTTCAAAACGCTTCACCCAATAATCCAATGCTGCATCCGATGGTACACGAAATGCCGTTTTGTAGATTTCGTTTGTTCCATGCGTTCCTTTTGGGATGCCCGGGAAGTCAAAAAATGTCATATCCGTACCCGCGGATCCTTTATCATCCGCAAAAAATAAATGATACGTCTGAATATCGTCTTGGTTCACCGTCTTTTTCACTAGGCGCATGCCTAATGTATAGGTGAAAAAATCATAGTTTTTTTCCGCACTGCTCGTAATAGCAGTGACATGGTGAATTCCTTTAATTCCGTTCATATGATGTCTCTCCTTTAATCTTGTAATTTATCTTGAATTCAAGGTATATGAATAAAAAAATTTACGAATGTTGGTATGTTGTTAAGTGAAATACGAAATAATATCTCGAATTCAAGATAATAATACCACAAAGTATTTTTAATTTCAAACGGCCAGTTTCGCTATCCGCTTTACATGATACTTGCATCATTCAACTATATCCAGACTACCGTAAGTTTAAACAGATTAAATTCACTGTGTATGCCAAAACACAAGTTAGCACGAGTTTAACTGATTCATACACTCACGGGTTTTCAATTAATTCAAGCGCACCTGACTGTAATCATCGTATTTCACTCTTAACATGACAAGAAACGTCTTTACACGTACACACATCGTTAAAAATCGTTGATTCCCCTACGACCATCGCCAAAATCCGCCCAATCGTCAGCTTGCACGGAAGCTGGCAACTGCGCGGAACGGGATTCAACTAGTTCTTTTCTCCATACTTTCAATTCTTTTTGTCAATTGTTCAATTTGTTTTTGCAGGGCTTCGACTTGTTTTGATTGATCATCTGCTTCTTTTAATTCCTTTGCTTCCTGTGCACTTTCGATTTCGGCTTGTTGAAGGGCCATACCCGCAGCAATTGCAGAAAGCCCGTCGCCTAATACTGAAAAAATTGAACCGAGTAGCGCAATTCTCGCCGCATACACTTCAGAGGAAACTGGAATTAGGTCTCTTCCTTTTTCATTCCCCTCATCCATCCATTCATACACATCCTTTATTCCCTCGCTATACCATAATTTCATTTACTAGTAGCGTACGAAACATGGAGTAAAAATGTGCGTTTTATATGTAGTGATTTGTGAAGAGAGATTGTTTGTTATACTGCTGAACTTCCCTAACCCATGCAGTTAACGTAACGTCAACTTCATCCCTTCATGAGATGCTTGAAAGCCTAATCGTTCATAAAAACGAATTGCGTCTTTCCGCTCTTTATCCGTTGTTAACTGGGTGAGCAGGCAACCGCGATCTTTTGCCCGTTGAATGACCCACTTTATCAAAGCTGTTCCTATCCCTTTTCCACGAACACTTGAGCAAGTTCTGACGCCTTCGATTGTTGCGCGCCATCCACCTTGTCGAGTTAGATGGGGAGTGAATGTGATTTGTTGGACGCCAATAACTTTATTTCCAAGATAGGCAACGACTAATTCGTTGTTGGGATCTGCTTCAATCGCACGAAATGCTTCCCGATATACTTCCGGTAATGGCAATTCGAATTGTTCCCGTGTGGCACCTAGTTTGTCATCCGCCAGCATTTCAACAATTCGTTCCAAATCTCGCTCAATTGCTAATCGAAATTCCACTTCATTACCCAATGGGGATCGCCTCCATTTTCTAAGACTTATTTAGCGGATAGTAATGATTCACACTATTGACTAGCTGATTTTCCACTTCAGACTCCACTCTCTCCGCCAACCTAGCAGCAGCCAGGATAGGCTCCCATTCCACAATCTCGTCTTTTGCCAATCCACTCTTCTCGCAATAGATACTTATATACATTTCTGCCAAATCTTCAGAAAACTGCTTATACAGTAAATATGAGCGGCAAACGTCGGCACGTATATCTCCAGAACTGGCGTCAACCCAGTCTAGGACCGTAACGTTATCATCTGATTCTACAAGATTAAATAAATGAAAGTCTCCATGACAGAGTCTATTTTCGAATGAGAATGAATCTAACTTCTGCAAGAGCATGAACTTTTGTCTTTCATCAAGACGATGGACTGATTCAATCTGACGGCGTAATTTTGAAGCCATTGGTTCTAGATTTTCTACCTTCAAACAATGTATTCTTCGTTGCATGTCAATGGACAGTTCAATAAAATACTTCCCTTGATCCCTATTTTCAAGAAACTGTTCCCCTAATGTCTTTCCCCTTATATATTCCATGATAATTGCTTGCTTACCGTTAACCTTCATAACATCCAATATCTTCGGAACCGGAAGGCCAAGCTCGTAGGCAATCTTCTGTTTAGTTGCTTCATAAGACGATTCGGTTTCAGGAAGATAATCTTTGAAAAGTTTTATAATCGTATTTTCGCACAAAAAAATCTCTGCTGTATTTCCTGTAGCAATTGGCTTGATAAAATTCATTTCGTCCCCCTCCGTGATTAAACCTCATCTTAACGAACAGCAGTCGCTAATCGAAATTCATTTCATCCTTCTATAGTCCGTCTCCATATTCTACAACTCAGCCAACAACCTTTATGCCAACGTCTTCCTCACGTTTTACTCGATAATACCCCCTACAAAATTCAGTTCGATTCGGTTTCAATAAAATCAAAATCGAATTCACAATATCAGCTGCAGAAATAATTAAGTTGTACCATGCGATGAACAACAGGAGGGCTTGCAAATCGCCCGTAACAAAAAACGACACAATTGCCGGGAGTATTGTCAAACTGATGAAAGGCAACGTCATAAATACCCAATACCTCTTTTTCGAGAGAATTGCATTTGTATGAATCCAAAAATAAATCCCCTTAAACGTTAAGCTCATGTCGCCTTTCTTGTGGATGACAAGTATATGCAACGCCTCGTGAATGACAATTACGCCAACGATGATGAACAGGAGGGGGAAGTTTTTCACTGGAGTAAGACTCCCTCCAGACACAAAGGGCAATACAATAAAAGCGACCATTAATCCATAAACAATCTTCATAAAATGCTTACGCAACCATTCGTGTTGAATGAAAGGCTGCCATGATGCCCCTTCCAAGCGTACTTGCGGCAAATGTCGAAACCATACAATCATGAGTGCTCCTGCCTTTCCATTATGCATAGCCAATCTCAATATCCTTCAATCTTTAATGAGCTGCATTCACCCCTTCGGTAGCGGCGTTTCTGGCCGATTCGGACAATACATGCAGCTCGGATCATTACATTTTGACTCCAACCAATGATTACAAGCCGGGCAAAAATAGGTATCAAAGTCCTCGTAATAAATCAAGTGATTCTTACAGGTCGAGCAAGATTGCTCCTGATCAATATGACCACAAATCTCAAAACCATCGATGTTCACTTTGTCATCGAGTGCTGTTATTTTCATGACGAACCTCCAGTTGGTTTAGAATGCTTATAACATTAGTAAAAATTAGCATTTACCACATACCCCACAAACATCAAAATGAAAAAACTAAAGAACATCAGCGTATTTGCCACGATTAAACAACTTTTTCTTATCAATGTTGCAAACACAATGCCAACTGGCGCAACAACAAAAGTACTTAACCAAAAAGGGCTTGAGATGTGGAACACGATATTTGGGATCCAGGCAAGTATACAAATGACAAAACTAGATAAGGCAATTACGTTATAGATCTTTTTCTTGTCCAATTCACGATCCCTCATTTCTCTTTATTCCAGTGTCTCCCCTTCTCTAAAAATTCCTTAAACCTTAGAATTAGTACGTGAAATTCACATGACACGTTTCAAGTAAGATTCTATCCACTATAATCATATGACGATAAAACCTTCACTTCCCCCCAGCCTTCACCAACTGATTTCTCACTAAAAACCTTCCGTCAAACGTCAGCGGCACCCCTTTGCCATCCAGTTCCGCATGGATATGCAAATGCGGTTCGCTTGTATTTCCCGAGTTGCCGACTTTCCCTAACAGCTGCCCGGTTGTCACTGTATCCCCTTTTGCGACAGCAACACTTCCTTCTTTCATATGAACGAGATAGATCGTGGCTTCATGCTGCTCGCATTGAAGCGCAACATAGTTTCCTTCCGGATGTTCAGGGTCCATTTCGGGAGGTGTCATGTCTTGAAGCCCGTCCCTCGCTTCAATCACTTTTCCATTGCACGGACTAAGCAGTTCATCACCGAAAATTGCGTATTTGGTTAAATCCTTCGGTTGAAGGCCATTTGCTCGTGTACCGATTTTGTTTAACTTTACAATATCGAGCGCATATTTCTGATCATCATATGCATGATGATAGTTCATCGACGTGTGATTTCCTCCATGACCAACATAATAAGTGCCCTCGTGCATCGGAAATGCTAGTTCAATCGCTTTGTCTTTGACTGAATAGCTGAAGATACTTGATACAGTAATTGCTCCAAAAAAGACAATGAGCACGATATTGAGACCCATTGTATTTGTACGTTTCGTCGTATATTTTTCGCGAAACGGTAACGCATTGACCTTTTTCCATGAGAGGAAAAGCGCAACAACAAGCAAAATGACCAATAGATAACGGATATAATAGCCAATCCAGTCCCACGGCTGCGTATGGACTAGCCACGCGACTAACGCTACCGTTTTTACTGCATCGAGGAGCCACTCCAACTTCGTTTTATAGGTTGCTCTCGCTAACATCCAAATAGTAACTATCGGCAAAACGATGAGTATGAACAACATGAATAGACTAGGTAACAATGATTGATCTCCTTCCCACCGATCCTTTCTCTCTTTTACGCTCTATTATTCATAAAGTTTCGTATTTTAACAGATTAAGTCCTTCGGAGGAGATTACTTTACAGTAGATGGCCTTTAGGCGACCGGTTTCCGTGAGCCTAAAGAGTAGTAACCCAAAAAGAGCGATAAAGCCAAATGCTTTATCGCTCTTGAAGTGGACAGTAGGACGACTCGCTAAGAGCGCGTGTGCTATGCCGTTTTGAGCTGGCAACAACTTATCAAAGCACCTACATTCTTCATCGTCATGTACTATCGAAATTTTCTAATCATCTTCATCTTCATCTTCATCTTCATCTTCATCTTCCTCTTTCTCTTTCTCTTTCTCCCGTTTCTTGTTCTCTCTCTCCTCTTTCTTCTCTCGCTTCTTCCTTTCCTTCTCTTCTTTCTTCTCCCGCTTTTTTCGTTCTTTTTCTTCTTTCTTTTCCTTTTTCTTCTTCTCTTTTTCTTGCTTTCGTTGTTGATTATCCTGCTGTTTCTCTAGCTCTTTTTTAGCTTTTGCGAGTAATGGTAAGTCGAATTGCTTGGTCGGCAATTCACTTTTTGATTTTGATAGGACTTCGGCGAAAATGGGCGGAGCTGTGAAACTACTCGTTGACGTTAAATAATGGGTCGTATCCGTTTGATCATACCCGAGCCAAACTGCCCCAACAATGTCCGGTGTGTAACCGACAAACCAATGATCTTTTGACCCGTCCACGCCTTCGAATGGGAGCTGGGTCGTACCTGTTTTACCCGCTACGTCAACACCTGAAATTTGTGCTTTCTTCGCCGTCCCTTCTTCAACTGCACCTTGCAGCATATACGTCATTTGCTGGGCAACTTCTGCTCCTGTAACTTCTACTGACTGTTCCTGCCACTTTCCAAGGACTTTGCCTTCTGAATCTTTTATTTCTACAATCGCATGAGCTTGCATCATAACGCCATCATTTGGAAATGCCGAAAAAGCTTGTGCCATTCGCAACGGTGATGTCCCTTTGTGCAAACCTCCTAAGGCGAGCCCTAGATTATGATCTTCTTCTGCCAAAGGAATGCCGAACCGTTCAACCGTGCGTACTCCATTTTCAATGCCAATTTGCTGCAACAGCCAGACGGGAGGGATGTTATACGAGTGAGCGACGGCATCGTACATGGTCACTTGCCCTCGATATTGGCGATCGAAATTTCTTGGGGAATACCCATCTATGTTGATCGGTTCGTCAACAAGCAAATCCACCATTTGATAACCCTTTTCCAACGCAGCTGTGTAGACGGCCAGAGGTTTTAACGTCGATCCCGGTTGCCGAATGAGCTCGGTCGCATGATTAAAGCGCCCATATGTGTACTCACCTCTCCCCCCGACCAATGCCGAAATGCCACCCGTTTTAGGATTCAAGAAAACCGACGCACTTTGCAGGAGTTGATCTGCCTGACTTTCGGGGAAATATTGGTCATCCGCATACACTTCTTCCAGCGCATCTTGAATGACCGGATTAATTTCCGTATAAATATGTAACCCGCCAGCTAGCACTTCATTTTTCGTTAGTTTGTACGTGTGAATCGCCTCGTCAACAACCTGGTCAATATAATAGGGATATTTCCCTTTATAATTTGTCATGGTTGCATCCGCTAAAACAATTTCTTGTCCAATCGCTTTATCGAACTCGGCTTGGCTAATGTATTTTTCACTTTTCATTAACGATAAAACAACATTGCGTCGTTCCACCGACTTCTCCAGATTTTTATATGGAGATAAATGGGTAGGTGCTTTGATTAACCCAGCTAACGTCGCACTTTCACTCAACGTTAACTCACTAACATCTTTCCCAAAATAGATGTGCGCAGCTCGTTGCACACCCCATGCCCCTTCACCAAAATAGATGTGGTTGAGGTAACGTTCCAGTATGTCGTCTTTCGAATACCTTCGCTCAATCTTCTTTGAAAGAATCAATTCCTTAAACTTACGGGAATACGTCCGCTCCTGCGATAAAAACACATTCTTGGTGAGCTGTTGTGTAATGGTACTCCCACCTGCAACGACCTCCCCTTCGAACAAGTTATTGATAAAAGCGCGCGCAACCCCGACATAATTAATCCCATGATGTTTGTAAAATCGCTGATCCTCCACAGAAATAACCGCTTCAATCAACTCTTTCGGAATGTCGTCCAGCGAAGCTCCTTCTATATTGGAATGAGAGATTTTACTGACAACCTCCCCGTTTTGATCATAAATAAAAGTCGGTCTTGGTTCAGGTTCTTCTAGTTTACTCACATCGCTCGTTGCAATTAATAGATTGATGATAATAACGCTACAAATCGTCGCAAGTAGAATTCCGGCGAATAATATGCGGATAACCCTTTTCATGATCGTCCCTTTCTTTTCCGCCTTCTTGCGTTTTTGTTGCTGCTGATGCTCCGTTCTTTTCATCTAAATTCCACCTTCTTCATTACCTCTTGAACGTTTCAAAGTTTAGCATACCCGAAAGAAGAAACCTACTAACGGTCGGCAGGAAAATTGTGACATGTAGTGGACGGTGCTCATTCAGAGAAAGTATGATTCACGGTAGTAAGCGTGTCGAGTAGTTTCTTTGACTTGCACGGAATGATAAAATCGATGTATAACGCCAGTGCTCAATTGTCTACTAGCAAGCAAAACGCCAGACACCTGTTTGGAGGTGGCCAGCGTTTCAATCAAATTATTTCACATTCTGTTTTCATTTATTGTCGAGATTTAGCTTGTACCCGGCAGGCTTTGTAACCAGATAGATTGCTATCTGCAGGAGTCCAAAAACAACCGTGACGGAAATTAATAAAGAAACAGGTGTGAAAGGTGCAATATAGTATCCCTTTTCTTCAAATTCAGCGACACGAGTTACCCAAAAGAAAGAATGGACGAACGTTAGTAAATTGGCCAACAGCAGCACAATCAGTGAACTCTTTCTTTTAGCTAGGAATGCCAAAAAACAGATCACAAGAATTGATACGCCGTAAACAATTATGGTTTTATTCGTCAAATCATCATACATGGATAGAAATGCAAAAAGTGTGCAATAGACGATAAGTATGAGTAACGAGTACTTATTTAGAAAAATCATGATCACCCCGTACTTTCGATTTCATAGCGTACAAGTATTTCTTACTTTTTAGCGCGAAGATTTCTATGATAAAGGTATAGCTCGCTGTTCAATCAGCTATCCTACCGCTATTACGGCAATACAAATTACACAAAGACCATTAACTTTGTGGCAGCAGCATGCATTTTATCAAGGAATAAACTTGCACATAAAAAAAGAGCTCGAACATATATCGTCAAGCTCATTGTAATTTGATGTTCATTTCTCACTAAAGCACCGGTTAGTTTAATAGGGTGCTACCAGTTTCCATAAGGATTCCATCCTCATCGAGCCTCTCGTAATTGTAAGGAACGTCACTTAATTTGTTGTATTTTTCATTCCAAATTACATTTATGAAATGGGATGATTCATGAAGAAAATTGTCAGGAGACACATTTTCGTAACGATAGCATTCGTTCGGATATATTTCATCAAACCCAAGTAATTCAAGAACATCTTCTTCAATTGCAATTCCTCCGATTTTAAACGCATAAACGGAATACAACTCTTTAAGGAACTTTGCAAAGTCTGTAATTTCCTCTTTTTTCATTCCGATTTGGTCCCACTCTAAGGCATCGAAGGCAGTACTCAAAAACCAAAAATTAACCATTATTGCATTTGACGAGACCTTTTCTATTTGTAATGTTGCTTTTCGTTTTCTCGATAACTAGACATATAATCTTAACCTTAAAGAATGCAGGTAATTTGTTTGTGAGTCTTCTTCGTCATAAGAATAACCTCTATCAAAGAAATCAATTATTTCATCCACGTTTTGGTCATGGATTTCAATTCTATTTTTGACCTTGGACAAATTATCAATCAGTTCCTGTATAGTTTCTTTTTTCTTTTCTTTAATCTCCATCAAGAAACTAACTTCAAGAAAAGGACCGCCTTGTAACCATGGGGACCACTGCATCAACTACACCTCCTAAGCTTCAGACTGAGTACTATTACAAGCTCGATTTCTCTCTCTTAACTATCCTGCCGTCATATGAATGATACAACGACTAGATATCGCTTCCAATTCACACCATCAATCATTTTTCCGTTGTTCTATCGGGTTAACAAAACTTATGCTAAACTATGATTACCTAAATTTTCCGCGTAATCAGAGGAAAGGGAATAGCGATTCGAAAATCCAACTCAAACGAGGAGAGAAAAAGATGCGTCCATCATTCATCGAACAAGTACATTACATTCGAATTCCTGTAAAGGATTTGGAGGAATCTGCGCAATGGTATCGAGATGTATTAGGGTTCCAGTTACTAACCCATACGGAGGAACGTGCAATCGTAAAAGTAAATGAAGGACCTTTTTTACTAATCTTAGTTCCTACCAAGGATGAAACATTCTCACATTTCACCATTGAGAACGAACCCGAATTTAGCATCGGCTTTACAAGTCCAGAATTAGCTAAGTTTCACCAACACTTAACAGATCATCAAGTGAAGGTCGAGGCGATACAAGAAGATAATGGCCATGCCTTTTTCCACTTTTACGACCCAAGTGGCAATAAACTGCAAGTTCACTGGTGAGAGTAAGTCCATAAATCATCTGATTTACGGGTGCTTTACTTTACAGTACATTAACGAATGAGCGTACGTTATCGATTTTCTTGTCATCGGTAAGTAAGCACGAGTATCGTTTTTGATTTCAATCATGGACTTCCATTTTCATGGAGCTATCTGAAAAGAATTTATCACGCCTGTTTGTATCCGTTGAATCATGTATTACGTTCACAAACATCTTCAACCTACTTCACTATTTATTGCACAGCTAATTATCACGCAAGTCTATAATATTTAAACAATCTTTACTTTTCACTTGAATCAAACTATAATTATTTTACATTTAAGTTGATATATAGGTAATATAGAACCACAACTCATTTAGATTGGAGGAAAACATTGACTATACTATCTTCTATCATCCTATTTTTAATCCCTGTCTTTTTGCTATTTTTATCGTTAACGTTTAGATATGCGAGTAAGGCAAAAGACGAGCAAGAGAAAAAAATCCTTTTGAAATCTTATCAGTATTCTGCGGCCGTCTTCCCAATTGGATGGTTACTCATAGAAATTTATTATCGTTTCTTTGATAATATCACTATAGACGTTTACAGGGATTATATGATTTTATTAATTTACATCATGTTTATTGCTCAAGGGGTCAGTATTTTATTACTCAAAAGAAGAAATCCAAGCAATGTTGAGGCAAGATAAACGTACATTTTCCTAAGAAGACCGGGTAAACGAACATCCAGTCGACCCAGCAGATGTCCGCATGAAGTGCGGTCAATCTTTAGCACGAATGTCTTTAGAAAAATAACTACCTTGCTTACTGGCCAGTTAGCAAGGTAGTTACTTTTTTTCTTTAAACGCATCTAATTTTGCTGCAACTTTATCAATTTAATCAGCGCTATCACTTTTTCATCCTCGTTCGGATCAATAGACACCAGTTTGGTATTTGCAAGAATATCTAGGTAGAAATCTTCTCCAGCAGGATAGTTCCCATCCCATCTTAATGGTACGTTATAAACAGTAATTGTACCATCGCCATTTCTACTGTACGTAACGGAACCATCTACTAAGCGGCTCCCCGCTAACTGAATAACGTCTTCAGGATAGTCGGCACTTGTATCATCATCAGGGTTTATCGGTTCGCCAGCTGGAATATGGCGAACATTTAATTCATCGATATCCTGATTCGGCCCAAGTTGTAGCCAGACACGCGCGTATTCAATGTGTTCATTCGAATACTGCGAAAGTGGTTTAGAATCCTTTTGCGTTTTCTGTTCACTCGCATTTTGCTCTGAACTTGTAGTATCCAGATCTTCATCGTCAGTATTCGCAGAAGCATCGACCGAACCATCATTGTTGCCTTCCACTGCACCAGACTTTGACGGATTTGCTTCGGTTGGCGCCTCGTTTGAGGTATTGGCACATGCTGACGTTCCTACCAACACAATTGCTAATAAGGTTACGATGCTCATTAATTTATTTTTCTTCACTATACAAACTCCATTTTTTTATTTTTGTCATATAATAAATACTTGGATGAATTAATATCTGATCATTCCTTCACCACAGGAGCATAAACATGACTGCTCCAGTATGACCGGCAGTCGAATCCAAACATGCTAATGTATTCACTCCTCATTCGTTTATGTACGTTAACACTTCATTCACATAACTGCCTAAAGGTCTACTTGTATCCACAACCATGTACGAATGATCAGTTGGTTTTTTGCTATGTACTAAACTAGATTGAAAAACCTCTTCCGAACGTACCTCTTTTATTTGACTAATCATTGGATCACGTTTCTTTAATCGTTCGTTCACTTCTTCAAAGTCATTTAGATAGCACTCGACATACTTGTAGTTCGCATGGTACCTTTCGGACAAACCAATCCCTCTCTCGACCATTTCTTCATAAAGACAGGGACTGTCAAAGATGACATTGTGACCTTGTGATAAATGAAATTCAATTAAAGACCAATCAATTGAATACGCAATCTGACCTGCCCGTTTTCCTTCAAGCGGGAAATCCTCTGTCGAATGCAATAATGCAGACTTTACAACATTATGGTCAATTATGACTGCCCCCGTTCGCTTAGCGATTTCTCGAGAAAGCGTGGACTTCCCCGATCCAGGAAACCCAGCCATTTGAACGAAAAACATACGGAACACCTCACTTTTCTATCAGATTACGAATGAAACGAGTATGGTGAATTTCTAATTACTAACGGGAGTCGTTAGTGGTTCATTTTGAGGCGTTAATTGATACTGCCACACCTTTCCATCTTCTCCCTTATAGAAAAAAGCGTACATAAAAACCTTTTCATCCATAAAGTTCAAGTATAACTGATAGTCCAGTTTGCCCGTTTTTATCTCTTCCGAAGCGATTACTTCTAAGCTTTGATCATACTCATAATCACTGTGGTGAGTTGAATCATAGAGCCAAGTTTCTGTTGAATCGACGACATCGGACAGATCCTCAGTGCCAAAAACCTCTCTAACTTCATCGTACGTTAAACCGATTTTCGCCTTTTCCTCTATATACTCTTTTGTAAGGATAGGCTCTTCATCCGACGTGCCACCTTCACTCGAACATGCAGCAAGGATAAAAATACAACTTAGCCATAACAATATCTTCTTCATTGCAACGCTCCATTTTTTTATCGTGGACATACAATAACAATCTTGCCCATCAACAATCCGTATCCTCACCAGCACGCCACATATTGATCGTTTTGTGGATAAATTGCTCCAATCCGGTATCTTCAATCTTAATGGTCTTCTTTACACGAATGCAGCCCTTGCCATAGTTATAACCCGCTAATAGAGATTCCGCGTTTTCCACTTTCTCGATGGTCCCAACATAAAGGCTCACATAATGCTTCTGCGCGTTAAGAGCAAAGACATAGTGATCGTCTTTCCCGTAATTCAACATCTTATAGCGAATCACTTCCTCCAATTCAGGGGCATACTCCAAAATCATGTGCCGAATCGCAAGTAGCTTCTCTTTCCGCCAATCCTCTTCCAGCATCTCGATATATTCTTCATAATTTTTCGCGTCATATTGCATAGTTTATTGTCGCTCCTATCTGATTCTATTTTCTACTATTAATTGTAATGTTTTGTTAGGCATCTGCATGAAATTTAATTCAGTTCATACACTACAATTGCATGTTAATACAAATGAGAAGTTATAGAGATTAATCTAATTGATTTCTTCCGAATACCATACATATTGGTTGAATAAACATGAATGTTTCTCACACAGGCACCGACACATTTTCATACCGCCACAGACATTCGTATCATTGAACCTCACACTTACTAGTGATATAATCTCTAAATCCTTGCTACAACATTCAATTCATGCAAATAACCATACAAGGAACAACTCTTATACAGAAAGAAGGAAGTTGTCTCTTTAGAGACAGTGTAAAGATGAAAGTTATACGTATTTGCCTACAAATCGGCATACTATTCATATTTTCTTATATCGGTACTTATATCCAAAACCTTTTTCATCTCATTATTCCAGGCAGCATCATCGGGTTAATCCTATTATTCATTTGCCTAACCTTGAAGGTGATTCCTGTTGAATTGATTGAAGATGGTGCAGGGTTTTTACTTGGTATCTTAACGCTTTTGTTCGTCCCGATGACGGTCGGCATCATGAACTACCCTTCCCTGCTATCGTGGCAAGGATTGCTGCTACTTGGAATTGTCGTAGTAAGTACGGCGATTACAATCGTTATCTCAGGTATTTTCACCCAACGTTTGGAGAAAAGGACAGAAAAGAAGAAGGAGGAATCCGAATGCAACTAATCCTATTCGCAGCACTCATGATTCTGTTAACAGTCATCAGTTATTTTTTTATGACAAAACTTTATAGTCGATTCCACTACTCATTTTTACTTCCTGTGTTGACATCGACAATTTTAATTATCGTTATCCTTGTTGCTTTTCAAATCCCTTACGAAAGCTATATGCAGGGCGGTCAATGGATCAATTCGCTACTTGGACCGGCAGTTGTAGCACTTGCCTATCCGCTCTATAAGCAACGAAGGTTCTTGCGTAAGCATGCAGTGGTTATCTTTGTCAGTGTCACTTTCGCTGGAACGATCGGAATGCTGAGCGTCGCCATTCTTGCTAAAGTAACAAACTTGGGCCATACATTGAGTCTTTCCATCCTTCCCAAATCCGTCACGACACCTGTTGCAATTGCAATTACAGATGGGATAGGCGGCAATGCTTCGATGGCAGTCGTCGCCGTCATGATTGCCGGCATATTCGGTTCAATCTTAGCGCCTCTCCTTTTAAAATGGGCGAAAGTGCATAGCCCGGTTGGAAGGGGAATCGCTCTCGGAAGCGCCTCGCACGCACTCGGAACAGCAAAAGCTGTCGAATATGGAGAGCTGGCATTTTCCATGGGCTCCGTCTCCATGTCACTCAATGCCCTGCTGAGCTCCATACTGGCACCACTAATTGCTTGGATCTTGCTTGGATAAAAAAACGATGTCTTAACCTTGTTGTTGATAATACTGCAAAAGATTTGATCTTTTCCTAACTGCAAAAAAAGGTGGCAATAACATGACAGGTAAGTCACTAGCGGATTACCAAAAAGAATATGAACGAATCATCTTTTTCGACCAACCGAAAAAGGATATACTGTTAGCCGGTCTAAAAGCCGAAATGGAAAAACAATTCAAGCTTCCTACGCGAAGCAAGGAATGGAAAAACGAAAACCAAAAAGTCATAGCGATGTACCGAAAAATCTGTATCACACGAATGCTGTGAAGATCGGACAAAGAAACCGTAAATTTGCCGAATAGCAAACAGCTTCTCTTTCCGCCAATAATCTTCCAACATTCAGGTATAGGCTTCATAATTTTTCGCGTCATATTGCATGGTTGATTGTCGCTCGTATCTGATTCGATTAATTACGATTCATAGTGAGATAAGCAATGGTCCATACGATAAATACAAAAGATGTTGTCATTAAAAATGTATTTAAAGTAGTAGTTTGGTCGTTCTTTGCTTTTTTTATGATGGCTACTAGGTTAAGACAAAAAACAATTGCTAATATCGGCATGAAATAATAGCCAATATCGGAAAAAAGCGATTCCATGTCTTCACTTCACCTCCACAATAAGAATATCAAATCTATTATACTTGCTTCTTCATTCTATCAGTCACCGTCATATGTTTAAACGGCTTTCCGACATCGTAAGCGTGATTACATCAAACATTTATCATTTAGAATTCATATACAAACGCAGTCTGCTGTTCCGCCAACAGCTGCCGTTCATTCTTGACGACATTGTGGTAATCAATCTCCAAATAATAAATAGCCTTGCTCAGATTGTCATAAAAAAACGGGACAAATTCCAAATCACGAAAGACAAATACACCAATGTGATCCGCTTGTTTTTTAAATGCTTCCGTGATGCGGTGGTTTCCATTAATACAATAAGGTTTTCCCTCAGTTACATATTGACTTTGAAGAACCATGATAGGATTATTGTGGTTTGTTTTTATGTTGCTCGTGTCTGTGTTGACATTGCCCACATCCACCGACTCTATAACCGATGAAGGCTGAAACATGAACGGTTTAAGCTGATTCCTCTTAATTATTGAAGTAGCCTCGTCAATATCCAGCGCATACTCAAAGATCCCAGACGGAAACTCAGCAAACAGCGAAAATGTCTCCCGCCCGATCGGGTGAACTACCGGATATACTTCGTCTTTAAGCTGCTCGACAATGTCTTTTCAGCGATTAGCAACTTCTGCTCCTTCACTCGATGCCTGCTCCATTTCTTGAATCCTTCCTTGCATATGTTTCATAGGTTGAAATTTCAGTGACTCTTTTTCATAGTAAGGAATTTTGCTTAGTTCCATGAGTAACACCCCTCTCACTTACCTATCCTATCAGATTGGACAATCATTCATCACACGAGGAACAGTAGTGACATCGCTACTGCAAATGGATTGCCTTTTGCTTTTGAACAGTACGAACGATTTAACAATGGCAAATGGGAAAAAGTAAATAATGGGATTCCAACAAATAAAGATCGAATTAGATTTCAAAAATAAAAAATCCACATGAATGGGGTTAAAAAAAAGGATAAAGCATTCACTTTACCCTTTTTCATTCGGCGTGCACGCAAATGGATAGTATTGATAAAACGTGCTTTGTTGGTGAAATAATTATTGCATATGAATCGATTTTCGTAAGTCTTCTAAGAGTGGGTTCATCGCATCTGCACCTTCTACTTGATATTGAAAAGTAACCACGAGTGCATGTTCATCAATCTCATATGCAACAAATCCTTTCATTGGATGATCGCCATATAATTGTGTTTTTCCTATCAAACCATTTTCTTCAACCGGCGTGCTTTTCAATTCATAACCGTCTTCAAAACTTTCTTCATATCCTTCGCTTTCAAATCTTTCTTGCAGGTTCGATACAGCTTTTTCGAGATTTGTGTGTTCGATTATTTCTAATGTAATCTTATAGCCAGAGTTTTGAGATGTGTAATATATTTGGTTGTTGACCACTTCAGGAACACCAAATACCTCGTCTAATTGATAGGCAATCCCATATGGTGTTATATGATAATTAATAACATTAATCTCCTGATCCTGACCTTCAGTCTTTCTACTAATTGTTTCTGTAGAGCCTGTATGAATTTCCATGCTAGTTTCATCTAATTCAACCACATCATCTTTTAAATTCGATTGGTTCTTATCATTTTCTAGAATTTCTTTTTCCACTTCTTCTTCAAGATTATTATTTGTTTGATTAACCTCGTTACTACATGCTGCAAAAAATCCGATTATCGCAAAAATTCCAAGCAGCTTTTTCACCATTCGTCTTACACCTCCTTTTCGTAAAATAGCACTTCCAACCACTTTCCATGATTTCCAGGACTGCTTACCTTGATTTGTCGATACCTACATATTAAGTTAATTATACGATAATTACAACAACTTTGAAAGATATATCTTGCTATCACAAAAAGAAGCACAGATTCTCGAAGGTAAGAATTTGTGCTTCACTGCTTATAAATGTGGTAACAGGCAATAACTTTCCGGAAAAGGTGAGTATGGTTTGCTGGAAGGTATGGAACTAGGATGTTCACAGCTTCTTCAAAACGATGTCAAACAAACAGGTTTCGACTCAGGCTTAAACCATCGATCCAACTGCCTAGCCGACAATTTATCCGCATTCACTTTTCCATATTGAACTAGCTGTTCCATGCTGACACACCCCATCCACCACGAACTTAAATCTGAAATCGCAATGCTCAAATCGACTTCTTCCATAGATTCTGATGACTTTTCTATGCTCCAACGATCTTGGCTGAATGACAAATGATAACTCCCATTTTGCTGGGGAATAAACGTATCTTGGACGAACAAAGAAATCGTTGCAGGGTGATCAGGTCGGTCCAAGGAATGAAAATTAGTTTGCTGGACAAATGACTCGATCGAGCTGATTCTATACATGAGCCCAATGCCAGCCGTTCCGATTTCATGATAAACACTCGGAATCAGATGATTGCTATCGTTTCGGGGATCTTCCAGTTGAAAAATGAGTGACTCGTCATGCGTCCGAACGATGACACGATCGACTTGATCCTGTTGTGAATGAATCCACGCACACAAGTCCATGAAAGCACTTGGCTTCGTCCATACCCACTCGAAAATCGTCATCTCATGATGTAGAAAATGACTATCTTTCACAGGCAGCAATGCATAGGCAAGCGCGCCAACCAACTCATCGCCTTCATAAACACCCGCATAATATGTCGCTTTTTTCTTAATCAAATTCCGTTCATGCCAAGTCCGTTCAATCATGCCATGATGTAGCGATGCGAATTTATTGTACACAGCAACAATCTCTTCCTCATTTGCGGGGGACAGCATGATCACTTTTTTTCGATCGCCACTGCTCGGAAAACTTGCAGGCTTCAGTTTATATTGATAGCGTGTCGGTCCATACCCGTACCCCATCTTTTGATAAAAAGTCGTGTTGAATGGGTAAAGCGCTACGATCCCGACATTTTCACTTCTAGCCACCTCATGAAAATGCTGTAGCAATCGTTTCGCAATTCCTTCTTTTTTTTGGAAAAAGTGCACGCCTACAGTGCCGATTCCCCAGATACGAACAATCTTCCCATTTACATTCCCTTGAAGATCATGAAGTTTGTATATGCCTACTAACTCATTTTGTTCCGTAAATAGCCCGTAGAAGCTTAAGTTATTTTCGGTTTCGATTTCCAAGTTGAGTCGTTCAATAAATGCTTGTTGAGCTTCCTCACCCGCGATTTGCATCCCTGGATAAGCCATCGCGAGTAGTGTGGCAGCTTGTTTCGTATTGCTTTTAGTTAATAAACGGATCATGTTAATCCCCCTTTTCAAAGATTATAGGGGTTAGAGTTGTGTGAGTAAACTGCATCCACAATTTCCACGGACTGTGCTTGATTTAGTGTTGGGTTTGGCTATTGACGCTTGTTTACTTCAGGATAATAATGTTATTAATCTACAAAACAAAAGCACCCATGGAGGATGCTTACCAAGGTTCTTCATCTGAATTGATAAATTCTTTTATTTTTGATTGAGCATTATTCAAATCAACCCTAGCCATTTCACCAATATAATCTTCAGAAATAAATGCTGTTTTGTCCACACTAGCTATACAATTTGCCTTAACATAAGATTCCTTGTACAACCCCGCATCACGCCATCTAAAAATAGGAGATTTCCATTTATCATACTTACCATCAAAGTCCTCTATCTCTGATGTAGTAATTGTTGCAAAAGCTGCTATTAGAAAACGTTCATCTTCAAATGCCCAGACAACTACTGGTCTCCTATCATGTTCGTTATTTCTAGGAATAATATAATTTAATCAGAAGATATCGCCAATTTTTAATTCCATTAATTACTTTTCGAACTCCTCAAACCATTTCTTTTGAAGAGGATCATTAAGGTCTATTTTAACTTTGCCGTCAACCACTTCAAGCCGGGGAACTTTTGAATTGTATTTTTTAGCATCAACAATCAACTTATCGTCTGTATCTTTATACACTTCTTTGATATTTATTGCCATATCTTTCCCCTCCCGATTGCACACACATATCACATCCTTTTACGTATGTATATGTGCAAGCCTGTCTATTAATTACGTCAATTATACCATAGCTTTGATGAAAATGTTTGTTTTTCCCTTTCCACTTGTATACCCTTTTCGCAATTACTAATGTCAAATTAAACCGGCTGTTTGCCAAGCCGCGGGAAATCGGAGACAGATTTCATGAATAAACCTGTATTCAAAAAAGAAGCATGAATCTCCTAAAGTGGACAATCATGCTTCTTTTCGATGGTAGCTTACGTTACAGAAGCTAGGTTGTTGTTTTATTAGTAGTTTGGTCTATAAAGAATATGCTTGTTTTCCGATAACACTATACTTCAACTTGTAAAAATAGTGATAGATGGCTTTGTATAATTACTATCTTGCCTTGCTGGTTAATATTATTTCCCATGTTCATTAAATATTAGGTTATTTTTTCAATAATATTTGTTTAAACAGTCGAAATACTATAAAATTTTAAGTGGGTGTATGGAAAAAGGAAGGGGCTAAAGAAATGATTCGTGTGAAGAAGAAGTATTCGATTGAGCAATTTGTGAATTGCGAGAGTTTGATAGGGGTATCGATTTCTCCTGATGATGGAAAAATTCTAGTAGGCAGTAACCGTTCGGGTGTGTACAATACGTATGCGTTTTCCCGTTCGGGCGACAAGGTCGAGCAGCTGACAAGCTCAGATGACAATTTTATTATTCCGAAGGGGTATTTCCCGGATGGCCGCAAGTTTCTGTTCAGCAGCGACCAAGGTGGGAATGAAATTACGCATCTGTATATGCAAAAGGAAGATGGAAAACAGATCGATTTGACACCTGGTACAGAAGAGAAAGCCGAGTTTCATCGATGGAGTCTGGATGAGAACTCCTTTTTCTATGAATCCAATAAGCGCGATCCTCGGTATATGGATTTGTATGAAATGAATATCGACACATTGGAACCGACTTTGCTGTTTACAAATAAAGACGGTTATTACGTTGCCGCGATTTCCCATGACAAGAAATACGTTGCGTTGCACAAGCCGCGGACAGCAAATAATTCGGATATGTTTATTTATACGAAAGAAGACGGCGTGAAGCACTTGTCAGAACATGACGGTGACGTTCACTATCAACCTGTGGCATTCGATTTGGATTCCAATTTCTTATACTTTTTAACGGACGAAGAGCATGAGTTTTTATACTTGAAGCGGCTTTGTTTAACGTCCGGCATGACAGAAGTTGTCGCGAAAGAAGATTGGGGAATTGTAGCCGCTCGCTTCTCTCCTACTCATAAATACTTGTACTACTATGTAAATCATGACGGAAAAACGGAAGTGAAGGTGCTAGAAACAGCAACAGGCAAAGCGGTTGAAATTACTGATTTTCCTGAAGGGCAAATTAGCGGTTTAGCCATTTCAAAGAGTGAGAAATATATGGTGTTTTTAGTAAACCGGTCAACAGCTCCTGCAAACTTGTATGTATATGAGTTTGAATCAAAAACGCTAAATTGCTTAACAAACTCACTGAACCCTGAAATTGACGAGAACGATTTAGTCCATGCAAAAGTTGTTCACTTCCCTTCTTTCGACGGCCTTGACATACCGGCCATTTATTATGAACCACACTTGGAAGACGGGGAAAAAGCACCTGCACTCATTTATGTCCACGGTGGACCTGGCGGCCAGTGGACCGTAGATTTCAATCCGATGATTCAGTATTTGGTCAATCACGGGTATGCTGTACTCGCTGTAAACAATCGAGGGAGTTCTGGATACGGGAAGACATTTTTCAAGGCAGCTGACTTAAAGCACGGCGATGTCGACCTAGCGGATTGTATTGAGGGGAAGACATTCTTAACTGAAACCGGTAAAATCGATGAAAACCGGATTGGCATCATCGGCGGAAGTTACGGCGGCTACATGACACTTGCAGCCCTCACCTTCCAACCGGATGCATTCAATGTCGGCGTTAACATATTCGGCGTATCCAACTGGGAACGCACACTAAAAAGCATTCCGCCATGGTGGGAAGCAAGTCGTGACCTGCTCTACAAAAAAATCGGCGATCCCTACACACAAACGGACTACATCCGCAGCATCTCGCCACTCTTTCATGCCGAAAATATCAACAAACCGCTCATCGTCCTACAAGGCGCCAACGATCCACGCGTCCTACAAGCCGAGTCCGACGACATTGTAGAAAAAGTGAAAGAGAATGGTGTGCCTGTGGAGTATATTATTTTTGAAGATGAAGGGCATGGGTTTACGAAGCGGGAGAATCAGGTTACGGGGTTTCGTGCTATACGGGAGTTTTTGGATCGGTATTTGTGAGGGGGATTTAGTTAAATTCCGTGTATTTTGTCCAAATAGTTCAAAAATGAGTTGCAGAGGCTGAAATTCGAGGCAGTAAGACATTCGAATCACGCGCACTAGTGCTGCGTATCAGTGAAAATATGACAAATATACTTTACTAGAAAATTTGAACAATAGATTTAAAATATGAAAAATAACAGGTACCTGTGTGTTGAAATTAATTTAGTTAATTAATCGCATGTACGTACACAGGTACCTGTTTTTTGGTAAATATTAGGTTTATTAATCTCTTACGTATAACCATTTGTTTTGGTTAAATTAACACGAATGTTCCTCACACCGACACACTACCATTCTATATATCACCGCTTTTCGATTATCAATTCTTCTATTGAATAAGGATACTGTGTGATCAATTCAGTTCCTTTATCCGAAAGTATGACTGTATCTGAGTGACGGAACCCGCCAATGCCAGGAACATAAATACCTGGTTCAACACAGAAGACCATTCCTTTTTGTAGGACTAGTTCATTGTCAAAACGTAGAGATGGCTCCTCGTGTAAACCAATTCCAATTCCATGGCCAGTCCGGTGTTTCATATATTTCTCGTATCCCGCATCTGCAATGATCTGTCGTGCGATTTCGTTTACCTCACTGGCTCTCATACCTATTTTAATTTCCTCTAAGGCTTTCAATTGTGCTTCGACGGCAACAGAAAATACTTTCCTTTGCTCAGCTGTCGGCTCTCCAATGAAGAAGGTTCTTTCGCACTCTGCCCGATATCCATTGAAACCAACTTGTCTACTATGGATAATAATATCGTTATTTTCTAGTTTTCTAGTATTGGAGAATACATGTGGCATATTTGTCCGTTTGACGCCTGAAGGAGACATGACAAAAAAATCTAACGTCGAGTTCGGATGTGTCCTGGCCACTTCATCGAAAAGAGCAGAATTCCCATATTGGTCCAATTCAATTTCTGTTATTCCAGCCTTCGCGTTTTCAAGAGAGTGTTTTAACGCTAAGCTGACAAGTCTACCTGATTCTTTAATAAGATTGAGTTCCACATCATCTTTGATAAACCTTTTTTCAGCGATGTATGAATCCACATTGAGTAACGTAAAACCTTTATCGGCTAAAATGTTTCGTAATATAACTGGACAGGATGAATATTCGATTCCAATACGAGCATTTGGGGAGAACTGGGCAAGCATCTGTACGAAGTAATCTAGGTAGGATTCCCCTCTACTCGACTCCAATTTTGTTTCATGATACACATACAATTTATCAACATCAGTCTTGTCTTTAGCATGTTCCTCCTCTAAAGAGGGGATAATTAAATGCGTTTCATTTTGATCGATACCAAGAACAATGGGACGCGAATATGTGATTGCTTTTAGTCCTGAATAGTAGAATTGGTTCTCGAAGTTCATAATGATCGCAGCGTCAATTCCTATTGAAGAAAAGTCGCTCCGAAGTGTCTGAATTCTGTGGTTCATGAAATCATCCTTTCTAAATTAAATGGAAACGTTGTACTGCTTTTGTTTAGTCGCTAAAGTAACAATGATTAACACAATAATAGCTATTGGAATGGAAATTATAGCACTATTAATGCTGAATGGATTTCCTGCAAGCTCCCACCCTAATGTTGTCGCAATCCCTACTAACATAGAAGCTATTCCAGCCTGCTTCGTGACACTTGGCCATATTAAAACAGCGAGTAATGCAGGCGTAATACCAGCACCATAAACCGTATAAGAATACATCTGTATTGAAAGCACAGATGGGAAGAAAGTTGTTAATACATATGCAATGATTCCGAGTACCGGGATCAGTACCTTTGTAAAAATCAATTTTTGTTTATCATTTGCATTCTTATTAATGTACTTTCCGTATATGTCGTATGTGATATTCGTTGAAGCTGATAACAAGTACGAGTTCCCAGTTGTGACAATGAAGGCGGTAACGGCAGATATTAACAAGCCACCTACAAATGTCGGTATAACAAGAGTTGTAGCTATTAGGGCCATTCCCGGATCGATCTCTGGAAAAATCGCTCGTGCGCTAAAAGCGATGACAGCCACTAGAGGAGTTGAAATTAGCATGCCAATAATCCAGCCAGCTGTACCGACTTTTGTTGTGCTGTCACTTTTCGAAGCAGCAATCCGCTGATACATATTTTGATCCCCAAGCAAGAGGAACAGGACTGGGATATAGAATCCTAGAAATTGAAGTGGTGTCAGACTCCCTAATAAATCTAAATTTTCACTAGGTACTGTAGCTATAATCTCATCCCAGCCCCCTCCAACTGAAATGACGATAGGCACTGCAACAATCAAACCAATCAAGACCAAAAATGCGCTAAATGCATCAGTAGGCGCAACAGACATCAGTCCGCCAATCGTAGCAAGGAAGATAATAATAACCGCGCCTATTAGTGTACCGGTTTCTACAGAAACACCTGTAGATACGTGAAGGATGAAACCGACCCCTTTAAATTGATAGGAAACAATTCCGACATAAGCCAAGATAATGATAATAGCGGCTGCCATGCTTGCAAATTTCCCATATTTCACTTCAAGAATTTCTGAAATTGTGTACTTGCCGTAATTCCTGATTTTAGATGACATCAAAAACAGAACAAAAATCCCAATTAAAGACGGCAACACATATCCTACGGCTGGCCAGAGACCATAAGAATACGCAAGAGAATTAGGTCCTCCAGTGACCGTCCCACTGCCGACCCATGTCGCTAGCAATGTCCCCATCAAAACGACAGGTCCTAGCGATTTTCCTGCCAAAATGAAATCATCACTTGTTGATACTTTTTTGGAATACATAATCCCCAGAACAATCATGAAGACGCCATACCCGATCACATACCATAATAAATTCGGGTTAAATTCCATTTCCATTACATGCCCCCCTTTGTATGCGCTTCCATATAATAATGGATTGCGTACTATTCATAAAACTTAGTTTACGGTATACTAATAAATATTACCAATACGATTTTTGTTAACTACTAATATGTAAAAAGAATTAATAGGAGAAAATGATGGAAATTCGACAACTAATGTATTTCATTGCAGTAGCAGAGGAGCTTCATTTTGGAAGAGCGGCTAAGAGACTAGGTATGACACAGCCACCTCTTAGTCAACAAATCTTTAAATTAGAGGAATATTTGGAAGTGAAACTGTTTCACCGTACGAAGCGGAAAGTAGTTCTGACAGAAGCGGGTCACTATTTTTACAAGGAATCCGTAAAAATCAATCGTAACTTGCATTCAATCATACAAAATACGAAACTGATAGATAATGGAATGTTAGGAACCTTAAAGATTGGATTTGGTCCTGACTATGGGACGTTGACCAAAATTCTAAAAATTTATGAACAGCACCATCCTAATGTTCAATTGCAATTGGAACAAATGCCAACAGCAGAACAATTAATGGCACTTGAGAAAAAAGAAATTCATATCGGGCTACTTCCTGGACCAATCAAAAAGAAGAACATTGAGTCGAATGTGGTAGCGGAGCATCCATACAAGGTGGCTCTCCCTATTAGCCATCCGTTAGCCAAAGAAGTCGGAGGAATCGATTTACAGCAATTGAAAGATGAAAACTTCATCATGACACCACGAGAAATCGGTCCGGCTTATTACGACACTATTATTAATATCTGCAATACTGCAGGCTTCCATCCGCACATCAGCAAAAGGACACATGAACTACAGACCATCATCCCGCTAATCGCAGCCAATATGGGCATTGCGATAGTTCCTGAGCTGGTCAACTACTTCAACCGAGAAGAAGTAGTATTCCTCCCAATAAAAAACTGTGATATTACTATGAAGAACTGCATTGCCTGGAATGTAGAAGCCCGTTCACCGATGATTGATCTGTTTATTGAACTTGTTAAAAGTATCAAGTGATTATGAGAAAGATAAGCTTTAATAGAGTGCCGCATGTAGAGGTAGTTAAAACAAGGCAGCTAATTTCCACTAGAGAAAAAGATATTGTCCAGAAGTCTGTCCTCTGTACAATATCTTTATTTATAATAACTATAAAATTATACAAAAGACTATGACCACGTTGGGAATCTGCCCATGTTCTTATGCTCTAACACCCTATCTAACCTCAAACGAATCCTCCAAATAAAAGACATGCTCAGCAGAACCCATTTTACCTTGGATCTTATATTGGCCTTTTTGCAAATGAACATGATTGAACACAAAAGTTTTATCTGTGTCTGCTACTAGCAATTCAGCATCTGGGCCAATAGCAAGATAATCCATATTCCATGCCGATGGCTCAATCGCTGGTTCTCCAACAGTATTATTTTTTATAAGAAATTCAACTTCCATCCACTCATCGCTTTCTAGTTTGAATAATTTCCAATCCTTACTAATAGAAAGATAATTGGGTCCCCAATTTTCAATGTTTAAAGTGATTTTTTCATACTGATTATAAACAGGTTTTCGGACATTCATAACAAAATTATAGTCTTCAAATGTTGTGAACAAAGGGTCATAACGGCGATCTTTAAATTCATCATTTTCATCTCGAATTGTAAGGGTATAGCGAAAAAGCTTACCTGGCTTATCCGGTATATCTACTTTCGCTTCTTCTGGATCTCTCGTCGTTATGGCGTACAGCTCTTTTGGTTTTTCTCCGTGTTTATTGACCTCTTCAAAAAGGATTTCCGCATAATAGCCTTTCTGCAGTTTCGGGAGATCTGGTACGTATGTAGATCCAGGATATACCTCAATGGCCCGGTTCATTCTTCCCTGGAGCGAGTGTCTTGTAAATACATTTCCAGTTGCATATCTTGCAGTTCCACCGTTTACTATTCCAGCAAAATTATTGATGGTAGGAGCTGTATATGCACCTTCATAATTTGGTTTAATGTCTCCGATTTCATCGACTACCTGTTGATTTTCACAAGCAGCTAAACTAAGAGCGACGAGTAAAACCATGGCGATTTTTCTTATTTTCATCGACCTTCCCTCCCTTATACCGATTAGTCGTGATAATAAACTAAAAAGTTTCATTTTTATATTAATAGAATTTTGAAGAGTATGTACTTACAAATATTATCTATTTTGAAAGTAACACTAGCATATTTTGATATTAATATCATTAATTCAATAAAAATGCTTTTGATGAATTCACAAAACCATCTATTTACTTTACTCGCTATACAAGTTAAAATTATCCTGTGTTTAAAAGTGTATACTACAAGGAATAGTTGTTTTTGGGTCGGTTTGTTGCTTGTGGTTGGAGTCTTTTCAGAAGAAACTCAAGCTATAGTTACTAAACCTGTATCTGTGGAAAGCGCGGAATAGTATCTTTAGATGTAAATGAAAGGAATGATTTAATTGAAAAAGATAGGTTTTTTAAAAATACTAGTTGCGCTCTTAGTTCTGACCAACCTAATTTCAATAATTATAATAAAAGAACAGAACCATAAATTAACTGTTTACAATGAATCCTTTTTCATGAGCGTTTATGGACTAATTGATAACTATCAAAAAATCGTAGACATTGAAAAGAAATATATAGCCGAAACGAATAGCTCGGAAAAAGAAAACATGCTAAAAACAATTACTGAACTTTATCCAGTTATCTCTAAACACTCTGGTTCGGTGCGAAGTATGTTAACCTCCCAAGTTCCACAAGATGACTTTGTAGTCCTTGAGTCTGCAACGGATAAAGAGTTTCTTTTTTTTGTTGATGCAGGAACAGACACTGAAAGACAAGAACACATGGAAAATCTAGAAGTAGCATTAAAAGAATTTAAAGATTTTATTGATGAGCAAATGAAAGAACAAGAGATTTGTATTTTCGATTCATGTGATTAATAATTATTTGTATTTACACATGAATCGAGTTTGAAGAAGGCTGGGACAAAACGTTAAAAATGCTTGAATGGCAGCTGTTTAAAAACCCTTTCGTCTGGATGACGAAAGGGTTTAAAGCAAGATGCCATTCCTGATATTCAATGGTCGTCAATACAGTCAACTGTTTAATTCCCTCAAAGCCTTGCAACAGGTACCTATACAAAACTCAATTCAGTTAATACACTACAATTACATGTGAATACAAACGCGAAGTTATAGGGATTAGGCTAATTCATTTCTTCCGAATAACCATTCATATTGGTTGAATAAACATGAATGTTTCTCACATAGGCACCGAGACAATCAGTCTTCAATTTGACATTCCTTCTCTCGCAGCAGTTTCAAGTAATAATTTCTCGATTTCGTTCGTTGGACCAACTTTGCATGTTTCGGATTCGAGATGCACTGCCCATTTCCTTGTGTCCTCCGCAGTGTAATGAAGGGGACGAATCGAAAGCCCTTCTTGCACAGCTTTAGATGCATCTACAATGAAAAAACCTTGTGGAAACTGTTCCGTAATAGGCATCCACAATGGGAAACGATGTTTTGCATCCATCTCAATCTTTGCCACAATCGTATCCGAAATGGCGATTGTCTCAATTCCTTGTTTAGCTATTAATGCATCAATGAATGATTCGAATGAAACAGGTTCGGAAGCAGCATTAAAAGTCCCTGTTTTCTTCCCCTCAATCATGGTGACAATCCATTTTGCCAAATCACGCACATCAATCCATTGTACTTTCCTGTTTCCTCCCGGTATCGCAATTGGTCCTTCCTCCACAGTTCGCAAAGCCCAATAGGTGAATCTATCTGTTGGATCATCCGGACCAACGACAATGCAAGGTCTAACAATAAGAGCTTTTTCGCCTAAACTATTCTTCACTTCATTTTCGCACATTACCTTTAGCGGACCGTACGTTACACCCGTCACTTCATCGGTCTCGACAGTATGTGTAATAATCGTGCCCTGCTCATTTACATCGCCTTTTGAAAAATCATCATAAACGGAAATCGTTGAAATAAATGTATAATGATCGCTCTTTTCTCTCAGTGCCTCAATAACAGGTTTTACATCATTCGGCGTATAACCACTTGTATCAATGACAGCATCCCAATGTTCGAGGGCAGCCTGATCCATATCCGTGCGACGATCCCCCACAATGCGACGGCACGTTGGAAATAAATCTGGATTTGTTTTTCCGCGATTGAATAGAACTACTTCATGTTCGTTGAGTAACAACTCCTCAACAATATGTCGACCGATAAATGATGTTCCACCAATGACCAATACTTTCAAGTAATAACCCCCATAGTATGTTGAAAAGTAATACCTTCTAATAAGTACTTGCAACAGACACCTGCGTGTAACTTAATTCAGTTCATACACTACAATCTATTTATACAACTTCCCTTTATGCATCAACCGCCTGTTCTTCGGTAGTCTTGCAACGGCTTCTGCGCTGCAGCTTGCATCTACAAATACAAAACTAGCCTCATCGCCAACTTTCGGCCACACTTGTTCACCTTCATGATTCAAAGGCGTTACGCCTTGTGTAATCAAACTTAAACTTTCGCGTAACGACCGTTCGCTTGATTTCCCAGTGTAGTCACAGAAATTATGAACTTTCTCCAAAACATCCCCAGGAACATAAGGGCTCCAAGAGTCAAAAAAGCCATCACAGCCTAAAGCAACTTTAACGCCTTCTGCTCGCAGAATATCGATCGGAATGAGCTGAGAGTTTATAGAAATAGGGATGGTAGACATAATCTCCACGTTATGCTCGCTTAGTTTTTTTGCAAATTGCTTTTGCATAGGAGGCGTCAATGAACTTAAACCAAATGCATGACTAAAAGCAGTGGATCCTTCATAATTTTGTTCTTGCACCATGTCCAGCCATTTATCCATCGTATAAAAACCTACTTGTCCTCTGTCATGCAGATGCATGTCGACATCGACATTGTACTCTTTCGCAATATCCATCGTAACTTGCAAGGACTTTTCAATGTCCTTATCAATGCCAGCTGGGTCAAGTGCCCCTAAGATTGTTGCACCAGATGCCAATGCTTGTCTTAATAAGTCCGGCATTTCTTCATGCGCTAGCAAGCCATGTTGAGGAAACGCGACAATTTCATAGGTTACGTATTGCTCATAAGCTTTCAGTGCTTTTTTAACGCCTTCTAAATTCTTCAATTGAATAAAAGGATCAATATTGACATGCGTGCGTATATGATTCACACCATTGCTCAAATGGAGTTCAATCATGGCAGAGGCTCTTTGTTCCGCTGTTTCAGCAAGTTCCTCTAACTCAGCCGCTTCCAAAGCCAATCGCTCAGCTAAACTCTTTACAGGGCGACAAGCTCTCCATCCGATTGAGAGATACGTTTTATCCAAATGATTATGTAGATCTTTGAATGCAGGAAGCGCCAATTTCCCTTCCATATCCACTGCATCTTCATCTGGCACATGTTCAGTTGCGGGAATAATCGTCTGAATGCTTCCCTCTACCACTTGGATATGAAACAAATCGGTGACGGTTTGAATACTGCCATCTTCGTATGTCGTCTCTCCAATTTCCAATCGAACATTTTGTAGCCATGTGCTCATCGGAATTCCCCCTTTAGCTCGATCTCTTCTTCATGAATGATGGTCCCTTTTGAAATGACTGTCGAAATAGGGCATTGTCTGGCAATCAAATGCGCAGAGCTAACGGCATCGACGAGTAGCGCATTTGCTGCATCCCCAACTTTTGGCCACTGTTGCTCGCCAGTGTCCGTTAATGGCGTTACCCCGCCTGTCGCATATTTCAACGACTGTCCGATATGCCACTCGTCAATGTACCCAAAACGTTGGACAAACTGATTTAATTTTCGAATCGTATCCCCGCTTCCAAAAGGCGACCAATGGTCAATTAAGCTATCATGTCCAAATGAAACGTTTATGCCCCGATCATACATATATTTCACAGGGATGGTAATCGGAGCTGCCCCAATTGGAACCGTTGTTGTCACGCCAACATGATTTGCCGCCACTTGCTCGATTAAATTGTCTAAAGCTTGTTGCGGTAAGTCTGCAAATGCGAACGCGTGACTGAGGGTTACTTCCTTGTTAAAAGATCTTTGTTTCATTTCTTTGAGGATTTGGTAGATCTGAAATTCCCCTAATGTATTGCGTTCATGCAAATGAATGTCGATGGCCAAGTCGTATTTTTCGGCTAAGTCAAAAGTTGTTCTCAACACTTCTCCGCTATTCCGATCGACTAAAGCGGGGTCTACCCCTCCAATATGCGTCGCTTCCATTTGCAATGCTTTCTCAAAGATTGATAAAAATGCTGGGCCATTCCGCAATACCCCATGTTGCGGGAATGCAACGATTTCATACGTAATTTGATCTTCATAACTGTCTAACACACGCTTCGTGATTTCCATATGTTTCGTCTCAATGTGCGGGTCAACATTCACATGTGTACGAATATGTGTATGTCCGTTTTTAATATAATGCTGCACCATTGCGTGAGCTCGCTCTTCCGCTACCTCCAATTGTTTCGGTAACAGTGTTGCTTCTTCTTTTAAACGCGTAAAAATGCCTTCTGTTGCGGGAGTTGGCGCTTTCCACTCCCCACCGAAGTATGTTTTGTCGATATGTATATGCATCTCTTTAAACGATGGAACGAGTAATTGATTGTTCGCATCTATCACTACTGCATCGCTTGCCTCAATCGTTGGCGCTATTTCAACAAACTTTCCATCTTCTATCAAAACATCAACGATTTTCGTTTCAGTAGCTGTAACAAACGCTTCATCATACAAATACCCTGTTTCCAAACGTACATTTTTTAATAATAAAGTCAAAACGTTTCCTCCCCTTTTATCGTTTACTTCCAAACTCAACGCAGCAAATAGCCCCTACTTCCCAAGGGAAATCAAGTCTTCAAGAAGTATACATATCCACTAATGCAATCTATCACCATTCACATTGGTTAGGTGAATAGCAATGTCTTTTGCACAGGCCTCAAGCATTGGTTTCTCCTATTCTACCACTAATGCTAGTAAGTTTTCATGCAATAAAGAAAAGAACAAATGCTCATCCGTCGCAGTAAGAAAAAATTAGCCGCCCCCAAATGAAGCGAGACACCCCCTCTCCTACAAACATTAAGAAAAAAGGGTTAATCATCTGATACTAGTCGTTTTGTCCACGGGTTTCAAACATTTATTCATATAATGTAAGGATTCAAACAAAAACTCAATTCTTGTCCAATGTTCATTTTCATAAAACTACAGAAAGGAGAGATAAAATGCACAATCGTACTTATCAAAATGGTTATGATGGCGCTTACGCATCTGACAAGAATTACGAACAGTGTCATACTTGCCACCAGCATGATTCTGGGTGCCACTGTAAAGGTCACCATGATGATTGTAGCTGCAGAGGTTGCCAAGCTACTAGCTGTCATTCTTGTAAATGTTGCCCTCAAGATCGTTGTTGTAAAGGCTGTCACGATTCGTCATGCAAGCATCATCGCCACCACTGCCGATGTGTTTGCTGTCACCGTCATTCATGTAGAAGATTTATTTGCGATGATGACTTCAGACTCCGTTTAGGCGGATTGCAAGACGGCTTGAACTTTCGCCTTCGACAACTGATTGGGTGCATAGTCGAGATTCAATTAGAGGATGATCAAGTCATTCGAGGGAAGATATGTCACGTGGGGTCAAATTTTGTTGAGTTAATCGTCGAATCTAAATCTCCACATAATGATACCAATCGAAAAAATGTTTCTAAAACCGAAGATGCTGAGGAGTTAAAGGATGTAGAAGAGACTGAAGAACAAGGGAGCATGGATCGAAGCAATATGAAAAGGAAAAGCCAAACCATCCTATTTTCATTGGATAAAATCAATCATTTGAAACACCATTGTGGATGCCCAGGCCCTTGTACTTGTAAATAAAATCCAACTGAACATTTTACGAAGTGATTTCTATTTTCTCTCGACTACGCGAATAGAGGTAGACACATTTTGGTAGGGGGGTACTTCCGTGAAGGCTATTTTTCAACAGATCCAGTCCCTTTTTAATCGTACAGGACGAAAACAGCCATTGCTTATCATTTATTTAAAAGATGGCACCTTCCTGAAAGCGATAGGCAAAGACCATTCACATGGTTTTTTCACCACTCATCTCTTTTCATGTAAAAAGTTTGTTGAACACCAGGATTTCTTGGTTTTGCACCCGGTACATCCGCATAGCACGGAGCAATCCTCTGGCTCGCCAATCACAATTGCGCTACCGATGATTTGCGGGTTTCAATGGGTGAATTCGGAGCAGATCGAGGATATTCGAGCATGTATAACAGCAAACACCCCGCTTGAGCGTGAACACAAAACGGACATCGCGAAGCCAATGAAAAGAAGAAAAGCTGCTACACAGTCGAAAAATCTGCGCGAACAACCACAGAAGAACACCAACAAAGCTTCCACCACGCCTCCCTCCTCCGTCGTCACAGATCGCGACATGCTGCAACCTGAGCCAGAACTGCTTGTAACGAAGCATCTGGAGACGGTAGTACCTTTCACCATCATTCACTTCGATCACATTAAAGCAATTACGATTAAACCGTATGAGGAAACAGACATGCAAAATTCACTTAACAACAGTGAATAACCCTCAACTCAATACTGAGTCAGGGTTACCTTCACTGTTTTTTACTTTTACCATCGTGATTTTTTCCGTGGAGATGATTTTTGTATCTTTTTCTACCTTCACAACAATTGTCTCTTTATTCACATCTGTTACGAACCCTGTTATTATTTCTTCGCCTAATGTGAGTTCAATTGTTTTTGCTTCTAAGAACAGTAGATAGATTGTAAACCGCATTTCGAAAAACAGTTGCAGTAATTCTGGCGAAGAGGCAACAGTAGCACCAAAACAAAAGGTAAGGTCACGACGAAGACAAGGGTCGATTGCTAGCAAAGCTGCTTCATGGTCAGGTTCAGCAAATTTTCCAACCGGTTTCACGTTACGGATGACATGGTACGGCACAATGATTTCCACCTTGTGATCTAAAAGGACAACAAAATCAAAGCCTGCCAAATGGACTTTTCCTCCTACAATTTGGCCTGTATCAACTTCCACTTCCACGTGCAAACTTACTAAACCTGAGAAGACTTTTAAAAACGTTTCTTCCGGAGGTCTGTCATCATCTAGCGCAAGGTCAAGGAGTAATTCATTGGCAACACGGATTTCCTTTCTTAGTTTTTTTAGTATATCGATAGGTAGACAGCTCGTCGGAGATGGGATTTCGACATGCGGGATTTTATCGGGACAACGGCTTTTACAACTACAAAAGTCTTCAACGGCATCTTGTTCAACAAGTGGGCGCTTATCCTCCGGTCTAGATTTCATCCCTATCACCTCCCTTCTTGCCCATCTACATGGAGCGTCAGTGCGGGAAAGAGTGCATCGCTTTTCAAAAATCTACATGAATCCATAGGAACTTGAATCGTCAAGATCGCTCGTATGACAACTGTTGAGTAGGGGTAAATGCTTTTGAGGATGGGAATGTACGCGCAAAATGCCCCACATGCCTGCTTCAATATCCCATCGAATATTGCCGGAGCGATACATATAGTCACCTGGAAATCCTGTCACCGAACCAGCCCCGCCTAGCAATTGCAAATTGCGTATAGCTCCAGCGACTTGTGTGCCTACGAAGGAGTCAATTCGGGAATTACTATCTTTCGAATCGAAGCGCCAACGATGACCGTGCAAGTGAAAAGTATGTGACCTGCGTCTTTCAGCAGGTGTCACTAACCGAATTGTGACCGGATCGCCTACATAGCTCTCCAACAAAGGCGTCGCCGGATCTTTAAACACCGTTGAGGAAAAAAGCTGATGGAGCACTGGATGTTCTCGATAACGATTGATAAGACGCTCAGAACGGTAATTAAATCCGCGTGATCCATTATCATACGTGTCCAGCAAATCCTCATCAATCTCTGGAGGGGCTAATAAAATACTATCAACTGGGTCCAATAGTACCTGACAGTCTTTGTCTAGTAGCCTTACCCCATCATGCATGACGAGTACAAATTCTCTCGTATCAGGAAGCAGTGGGTTTCGCAAAATTACATTCGCGCCAGTAAGAACAGGCTGAAGGGTATACGGATCGATATATTCCGTCCCTCTTGGCTCCGCAATAAAGGCACCAAAAGCACCGTGTCCTTTATGATTGCGGAAATCGGCCATATCCCATAATCCGCAAGCCCCTACTTGGCTATCTACAAACCAACGGTAATTTCGTGTTTCACCTGGTCCGACCGTTTGATCATCGTTAAATCCTACCGTTTCCCCTGAAGAGGTCTTAACGTCATAATCAATGAGCTGCGGATGGAGCGATATGCGCAAGGAAGGCGGATAAAATGCTTGTTCCTTCACCTCTGGATAAGGATAAATTCCATCTTTAAACGGAAACAAATCAAACCGCAGCATACTTGTTAAGGTAATATCGACCGTATCTCCAACATTGGCTCGAATAATAAGGGGTTCTGGTTTCTTTTTCCCTTTTCGAATTGCGTCCATATCCTCACGGAGTGCAAAGATAATTCCATTGGGATCATGATCTCCGTATCGGTTGTATACTAAAGGAATCTGGAAGGCGACAATATCGAATTTGCGGACAGGTCCTTTAACTGGCAAGAGAGTAGGATCTTTTGCTGGTGGCGGCAACTTCCCTGTACATTCCGGCAAAGGCTTGGAACGCTTTGGAGGGTCAGGCCGATCCGAAAGCGGAATGAGATTCGGAACTCGTTCAGCAAATGCCCGTATCAATCCCCAAAGACCGTTCCATAAATCCTCTTCTGTTTCAAAAGCCCATAAATAGTCCCCTGCTCTAGGAATGAACGTTTCAAACGTGAAAGACTCTGAAATTCCAATATGGTGTTGGCAATCAAGCCTCGACAGCATATCCCTTCTTTCCTTTAACCACCTCAAGCCGTGAACATTAAAACTGTGGGATTCTTCTTGCGAACCTTGTAAGAGCCTGATCTTAATCGGATCGCCCTCATAAGCTTGAAGAATTGGCGTAACCGGATCTCCGTGGACATGGGAACTAAAACTATATGCCGGGTCACATTCCGGACCTAGGCGAAATTGCAATGGCTCATTTTTATAATTCACTCCAAAGAGGCCTGGGTCATCCTGCGAACCTGGGAAAGCTGGTGGATTGAGAGGTTTGCCACCTTTATCAAAGAGCAGCGAAAAGTCTTGTACGAACAAAACGAAGTCGCGGTAATTAGGAATCAATGGATTTTCCACAGTAACTTGTGTACCATGGTCAACTTCTTCACCTGTTGCCGAGCTTAAAAATTTAGAAAATCGCGGATGAATGACACCTGTACCAAAAACGCCATGTTGTTGATGAGATAATGGAAATAGATGATCATGGAAATACCATGCTTTTAATTCTACATCTGCAAAAAACGAGTAAGTGATCGTTTCTCCTGGCAAGACTGATGAATCGTAATTCCATCCTACATTTGCTCCATCACAGACAAGGACATCAAATTTTGTAAAATGAACATGAAATCCCGTTTCATACGTTCTCGTCACCAGTTGAAAAGCATCGCCATCAAGAATATGCGGTAGACGATTCGTGAAATTTATTTGGATACATGTATTAGCAGGTGTATGGATGACAAGCGGTTCAGGCTCTATTTTACCCGAACAAACCGCTTCCAAGTCTTCATCCAGGACATACATCCGTCCTTTCGGATCATGCCAGCCTTGTTTGTTGTAAACAATGGGAAGTTCAATAACCGATACATTAAACTCTTTGACCTTGACGCCTGGGGGACAGGGGTCGGTAAATACTGCTCCTGGTCTAGGATGCGGAACAGCTGCATGACGTTCTAATTCTGTTAACCCTCTACCCCCAACGATTCCGAGAGGTGGCCGTGGAGCTTTATATCCGATTTTACCCGGGATGAAATTCGGAAAACCTGGTCTGAGTTTTGTCGGTTTTGGAGGCAACGGTCGATCTGGAAGCGGCTGAAGCGCTGCAATCGGTTCACCATTCGGATAACATTGACTACCGTCTTGGAGGGTATCAAATACGCGGTTCATCCCCCACATTCCTGCTGCAAAATGGGGGTAAAGATGGCAGTGTATAATCGCATCTCCGAAAGCCCCTTGTAAACTCCCTAACCCGTAAAGAGGCTCAATTGTATAATGTGCCTGCGGGCTAATCGCCTGCGCATCAATAATCTCAGATGATAAATCCTTCGGGTCACTAAACCATTGGTGGACATGATAGTGGAAGACATGTGTTTCCTTTAGTCCCCCATGGAATAGTCGGATTTTAGCGGGATCACCTACATATCCCCTTAAAATCGGGGCGGATGGATCGCCAAAAACCCACGAATCATGATGGACTTCCTCCCCTTCACAGTTCGGACAGACTACCCCTTCAGCAAGCAGCTGTGATCGTCTATTCTCAGGTTCATACCGATAGTTCGCTCCGTGAAATGATTCCTCTTCCTGATTGGAAATATGATTGATGGGCCGGTTTCCGGTTAGATCATTCACTTCCATTTCATCGTGGAACATCCAAACGTATTCTCTGAAGGAGGGCAGCAATGGGTGATGGATATCGGCATACACACCGCTATTGGACGGCTTCCCTGTAACTGGGTCGGTCCACCAGGAAAAACGGCACTGAACTACTAACGCTCCAAACAATCCGTTACCATTCGAACCATTCTCTGTACTCGATGGATTTCCTAAATCGGAAAAGAAATAATTGCCATCTTTTACCGCATGAATTCGATACAGAATGGATTCATTCGGTGCAACTGTCGTGTCTTTATTAAACCCCACCATCGCGCCATCAGAAGTACAGACATCATAATCGGCCTCTTGAAAATGCATGCCGGTGTTATAGGGCAGTTTGTTTTCAAAAACTATTTCAACTACATCGCCTTCATTCGCCCGAATTACAAGCGGTTGTACAATCTCGACTGGTGTAAAAGGATTCTTTCTGACTAATTCTTTTACTTTATTCTCATTTTCCTTTAATACATACATAACCCCATTCGGATTGTGGTCGCCAAAGGTATTAACAACGATTCGTATCGGGATGGCAACCACGTGGTACCTTCGTTTCATTGAACACCCTCTTCTCAATTAATCTTTTAAATCAGGAATTTTGGGACCCAATTCTGTTTCAAAATAAAAAACTTCAATCTTGTCAACATGAACGAGCCACTCTTTGCGTTCCAGTGCAGGGATGCTAGTAACTTGCACATCCAACACAGCGTAATCCTCCACCACGTCTTTGATGATGCCGATAAACATGAACGGAAATGCTTCTGTTAAGATAAAAACCTTTCTTCCTTTGTTTCTTCTAAAAATCTGTACAATTGCTTCATAACGCGTCGCGTTAACTTCACCTAATTGAACAGCTTTTTCCATCTTATAAAACCTCCCTTTACGTCCGACTTTTTGAGAATGAGCAGTTTTGTTCGCCTTAAATATAACTTCTTAAGTGAGTGGGAATACCAAATCACAAGGGACTTCTTTAGAGAATGCTGTAATTTTTTCTAGCGGAATGCTTAATGGGAACGGGAATTTATAAAAAGGGGCATTGACCATTTTTATAATGACGGGTGACAAGGTAATGTGGCCAACTTGAACATCTTCAACCGTGCCACAAAAAACCGGCCGGAAGACTTGCCCCAATAGATTTAACTGGACTGCATTGGTGACAACTAATAGTTGACTGCCCTTCATCTTTTTTAACTCATCCAGCATTCTTTCGTCGCGCTGACTAGTCAGCGGCAAATCGTTGAGCTCTTTGTCGTTCGTACTCATCTCATCAACCTTCTTTCATAAAAACTTTCTTCTGTCCATTCACTCATCTACTAAAGGATTTAAGCAGTTCTTTCCACATAGTCATGAACCTGATCGTTGAAACAGATTGAATCTCTTCAAGCAGAATGTCCACTTCAGCATTGCGTATTGTTAGGTATAATTTTGTTTGATCGGTTTTGAGGATTTTCCCGATTTTTGTTTGATTGGAAGTCCGAACGACTACCCACGTTCCTTTCCAAGCATGGAGATTCGTTCGCATGGACTCTTCAAAAAACTGTTGGACAAGGGCATCCCGCTTCGACACGGTTTCACCAAATCGAAGGACGATTTTTTTCCTTAGTTGATTGTCATAAATGTGATTTTGATGAGGATTTGTGTACGTAGGGGTACCAAAGGGGATCGTAGCTGATTCGATAGCGGTATAAGGGAGCCAAATTCGTTTCTTTAAATTGGTTAGCATGACAAAGTCTCTGCCAATGGTTGTCACTTTTCCTGTAATGACGGCTTCCTTTGCCGTACGGTTTAACAGTGTGATGACAACCTCCTGATGACGTTTCATTTTAAAGAACTTCTTCAACGTTAACGCTTTACGGTGCGGTTCATATAAATTAATCAGTTTAAACATGTTCACCTGGCTAATGTGTTCCGTTAAAATTCTCGTTTCTTCGTCTGACACTAAACTTGTCGGGGAAGAAAATGTAGGGTACGCATTTTTCCGCTCCACTTATGGCCCCCTCTCCTCTTTTTTCTAACGATGTTTAATACCACTCTCTGCTACTATATGGGGAATACTTTTTTTAGGTACAGTCGATTATGCTGAAAAACGCTTCCGTGCTTACTGTAAGAGGCTCTTCAAATTTTCAGTTAGCTGCTCTACATTCATTGATTGTGCCCCAGTACTCATAGGATGATGTGCACGAATCTGATTGTCGCGATCTACTACATACATCGTTGTGCTATGGACGATAGTGCCATCAGGGCCTTTCGTGAAATACATGTTGAACTGCTTGGCAACTTTCTCTGTCTGCTCAACCGTGCCTCTTAGGAAAAACCAATTCTCTGCAGTAATCGCAAATTGTTCTTTGTACTGCTGGATTTTCTCAACCGTATCCACCTCTGGATCGAGCGTGATGAAGACAACGTCGTATTGTTGTTCACTAATCCCCTCATCTACCAACGACTGTTGCACCTTCAATAAGTCGATGACCGTCATGGGACAAACATTCGGGCACTCGGTAAAGAAAAAGGCGACAAGCTTTGGTTTTTCGGTGGAGAATGTGAAGGTTTCACCAGTAATCGCAGGCAAATGCGGATCTTTCACGAGCGCTAGTTTCGGAAGGGCTACAGTCCTGGGCATAAACAAATATACGACTACGAACCCTATGAAAACGATCAACGCGATAAGAACGTTCTTTTTCAAAAGCATACACCTCTCATACTCGCATTGAATATAAAACGAGACCAAAGACAACAATCAGCAAAAGAGTTGCAAATCCACATAGCTGATACATATTCATGACTACTTGCTGTTGGTTCGAAATTGGGATGCTGCAAATTTGCGGATTCTTCAAGACTTCCCCAATCATCACCCCCATCGAACTGCCAATCAATCCGTTGTAAAAACCAATGAGGACTGAATGGTACTTTACGAGTGAACCAAAAAGCGAGCCAATGCTAACCCCAATGATCATGTTCAGTATGAAAATCATGGACAGTTTAACGGTTAACAGAACCGATACGTGCAAGCTCACAACAATTGTTGCGATGAACGTTGCCGTATTCGTTAGGGTTGTTGCAAATCGGTCGTCAAATAATTGCTTCCTTTTCCGCAAAATGAGGTAACAATAAATCGTTACTGCAACATTCCATATAGCTAACCCCCAAATGATAATCATCGCGCCCTCCTTATGTACTCCTGATCGCGACGATTAAAATCGTGACGACAGCAATGGTTAATCCTTCAAGGACGATCCCAAAAAAGAGTTGCTCCGTTAAAATCGCCCCTAACATAGGCGCCATAATGCCCACCATCAGTCCGTTAATGAGGCCTGTTAACATCGTTTGGTAATCAAACAACGCACCAAATAGCGCCCCTACCCCCATTCCAATAATGGTTGCAAGGATCGTTATGAGCGTAAAGTGAAACGGGTATTGAAAAATCAGCAAAATTCCTGATAAGAGGCCAGCCATCCCCCCAGCCGTCATTGCAATATTCATACCTAAATGAAAGCCAATTAGTCGTCGGTAGCGATTTATATACATATACAAAAAGAGAAACAACACAAAATTCCCATAAAGGAACAGCGCAAATAAACCTTCCATCCTGTAACCACCTCTTAACAGAATATGCGAACGATACGTACGCGTTCCCCATTCTCTCGAGGGAATGAAAAACAGGAAGCGATTATGCGCGTACCCCCTTTCACATCGGAGAATCTACGTGAGTTAGCTCGATGTTCTGATGGATGGCGTACACGATTGGTTACTTCGCACAATTCAACAGTCACGATAGTGAATCAAAGCAAAAAAAGCATGTCCCCCTTCATCCGGAGCGGACACGCTTCTTCTGCTTTATTTTTTGACGGCGCTTTGTGCCAGAAACAAGTAATTTGAATGGGTATACAAGCAAGCATAACAAACAGTATACCTACAGCATTTGGAATTTAGGTATATGCAATTGTAAGGGATTAACTGAATCTGACCTAGCATAAATACCTGTTTTCAATTGTTCAACTCTCCGTTAGCTCTCCATATCTTCTCTCGTCACCCATCCAATGACTGACATCACGCCATTTAACTTTCATAGAGAAAATCCAGGTAACATCCTCGGCGTTATCATTTGGTTTCCAATCATAAGCATCTGCCCATATAAACATTCCATCTTGAAGGATGAGATTCGCATCTAAGATTAAGCCAGCATCACCTAGATGAAATTCTTTCACCCCTTCAAAGAGTAATTCGATCGCTGATGGATCGTTAAATTGCCTTTGGAAGAGCATTTTAATGTTGTTATCAAGCCCATCACCAAATGCCATTGATAGATCCTTTTGCACATGGAAGTCGTTCCACATCACCAACTCTTTTAAACAACTGTCGTGAAAGTAACCAAACGTTTTTAGCAGTTTATTTATATCCTCAACACCTTCAACTTCATTCCATTCCATGTTTATCCCTCCAAGAGTTATTTACGCAGATCTATTTGACGGTGCCTGTGCCAGCAACAAGCAATTTGAGCATAACAAACAGTATACCTACAGCATCCAGATATGAAATTTAGTAGATTAACTGATTTCAACCTTACACAGGTATCTGTTACATCTTGTTGAGAAGAAAGCCCATTCTAGTGTAAAGTGTAACCAAGACAAATCATCACCTTATAAAAAGCAGCCTCAAGTTAACTATTTTATTCTATCAAAAAATTCACTTAAATAGGTGGGTGTGATTGTATGATTTATCAAATGAAAGTGGGCTTAAAGGGAATGAGCCCACCTGTATGGAGACGTTTTCAACTGGATGGGAATATGACTTTTGTCGACTTTCATCACGTATTGCAAGTGGCGTTTGACTGGGAAGATTCACACCTTCATTCGTTTATGATGTTGCGTAGCGGTGGAGAGAAGACAAAGGTAGAAATCGGACCCGTTGAAGATAGAGAAAATATGGTATTTCCGTTTTTCTCTTTCCACGATTTTTATGAAGAACAAGAAGAAAGAATATGCGACTGGTTCATGGCGGAGAAGGACCGCGCCATTTATACCTATGATTTCGGCGCTGATTGGGAGCATGAAATCGTGCTTGAGAAAATCCTGAAGCCCGAACTGGATGTGCACTATCCATACTGCTTGAAAGCAATGAAACTGGCACCCGAGGAAGATAGCTGGGCTATGGATGCCTCTATTCGAGAGAAGGACTGGCGAGAGCTTACCGAAGAAATAAACCTTAAACTAAAAACCTTGGAAATCGGATTACTGGATTCCGCTAATCCTGACGATGAATTTGATTGGCTAGAACTATTAGAGGAAGCAAAGTCCTTCAACAAACTCAAGCCATGGGAATTGCTTGAGGATGATCAACTATTCATTGTCGCGGATTGGGAAAGCCGTCAGTTCCTTTACTGCTCGGTACTTGGAGCGGGAGGAGAGGAGTACGGATTAGCCGTATATGTTGGGAATACTGGACTCCAAGCGCTAAAATCAACCCTTTCCGGGGATTCCACCAGAGACATCTTTTTGAAGCAGCGCAGTTTGCTCCTTTCATTTGTCGACCGTGATGAACTGGATGCAGCCGATTACGATTTGCTCAAACAGCACGGCATGTCGTTCCGTGGACGGAAACAATGGGTCCAAATGCGCAGCCTTGTACCTGGCTACTACCCTTGGCATGTAGACGAGGATGAAGGCCGAATGCTGCTTGTCGCAATTGAACAAGCAAAAGAAATGCTTAAAGAAGTTGAGAGAGGCCTTACGATTCCCTCCTACTCAGGTGGAAATACGTTTTTTGGACGAATGATGCAAGAGACTGAAGAAGGCTATGAATGGCAAAGCGTTCACATTCAGCTGAAAGAAGAAAAGCTGAAGCAAGACGACAAGCCCTCATTGCACATAAGCGAATTGGATATGAAACGTCTAGAGAAAATGCAAGTACTTCATACATCCATTATTTTCGATTTTGTCATGATCGACAAGCCTATTCAAGATTCACCATTCGAGAGACCCTATTTCCCAACCCTGATTGTCGCGCTCGATGTAGAACACGGTTTGGTGTTATATCAGGAAGTGCTCAAATCCCTGAATGTTAAAGAAGAGATTCAGAAGGCTTTCCTAAAACTGACCGAGCAGCTTGGCGGCATTCCAAAAGCCATGACCGGTAAAAAAGACACCGCAATTTCACTAGCACCGGTCACGGACCAATTGCCAATTACAATAAATACGGTAGAAAAAATTCATGCGATTGATGAATTGCGTGATGCAATGAGCAGGATGCCATGGTGAAACCTGTAGAAAAGCGGTGTCTGTGAAAGAAAAATTCGGGTTAGTTCAACCATGCATAGGCACCTGGTTTTAATAAAAGAGCAAACATCTCACGACAGTTGGATGTTTGCTTTTCTAATTTGACGGTGCTTGTGACAGAAACAAACATGTTAATTCAAGCAATTTGAATGGGTATAAAAGCAAATATAACAAACATTATTCTACAACATTATAAATTTATGTTTATGCAATTGTAGTGAATTAACTGAATTTAACCTAGGTACCTGTTTTCAGCTGACGTCTTCGCGCACGCCTAAAACACCCGCATGCCTTTCCACGCGGGTGTCCGTCCTATATTCCGATCAATATGGATCTGCTTCGTTGCTCTTATCGACTGCGTCATGTGCAGCGTCGGCTGCTTTCGGCGTACCAAGACCGAATTTCGTCTTGCCGGACTCGCGACCTGGCAGGTATTCGTCGGCGGTCATTGTCTCGTTCTCTTGCATTTTCTGTTCGATTCCTTCTTTCACGCGCCGGCCGTAGTCCTCATCGGCTTTCGTGAAATGTTCGACCATCGCATCCTGGATACGCTTGTCGCAGACGGCGAGGGCTTCGGACAGGTTGTTGATCAATTCATCGCGTTCCCAGTTCTCAAAGCTGCGGTACGTGTCACCGGCCTGGCCGTAGTTGTTCGGCCGGTCGATTGGCGCGCTCATCGCTGCCGCGTTGAAGGTCGGGCGGTGAGGCGGTCGCTCGCCTTTCGGTGCCTCCTGTAAACCGCCAATCATTGATGGTTCATAGTTGATATGCGGATTGTCGCCCGCTTCGTTCGGGTCGCGGTGGTCCATCTGGCCGCGCATTTGATTCGTGCGGACCGCAGTTTTTGGCGCATTGGATGGCAGTTGCAAGTAGTTGGATCCAATGCGGTAGCGCTGCGTATCCGAATAAGAGAACGTCCGTCCCTGCAACATTTTGTCGTCGGAGAAATCCATGCCATCGACGAGGACGCCGGTTCCGAATGCCGCTTGCTCGATCTCCGCATGAAAATCAACCGGATTCCGATCAAGCACCATCCGTCCGACCGGCAGCCACGGGAATTTATCTTCCGGCCACAGTTTCGTGTCGTCCAGCGGATCAAAATCAAGTTCGTCGTGGTAGTCATCTTCCATGATTTGGACAAACAGTTCCCACTCCGGATAGTCGCCGCGCTCGATCGCTTCATAGAGATCCTGCGTCGCATGGCCGACGTTCTTCGCTTGTATCTTATCGGCCTCTTCCTGCGTCAAGTTCCGGATGCCCTGCTTCGGCTCCCAGTGGTACTTCACGAGAACCGCCTCGCCTTTATCGTTCACCCATTTATACGTGTTCACCCCAGAGCCTTGCATATGGCGGTAAGTCGCAGGAATCCCCCACGGTGAGAACAGGAACGTAATCATATGTGTCGCTTCCGGCGAGCGGGAGACAAAGTCGAACATGCGCTGCGGATGCGGAATATTCGATGCCGGGTCCGCCTTGAATGCATGAATCATATCCGGGAACTTCATCGCATCACGGATGAAAAAGATCTTCAAGTTATTGCCGACGAGGTCCCAGTTGCCGTCTTCCGTATACATTTTCACCGCAAAGCCTCGCGGATCCCGGGCAGTTTCAGGTGAATCCTTGGCACCGCCGACTGTCGAGAAACGAACGAGCAACGGCGTCCGCTTCCCAGCACCTTGAAACACTTTCGCCCGTGTGTACTTCTCCACCGGCTCGTCCCCGACTTTGCCATACGTCTCAAAATAGCCATGCGCCCCCGTACCCCGCGCATGAACGACACGTTCCGGAATCTCCTCACGATCGAAGTGCGAGATCTTCTCGATGAAATGATAGTTCTCTAGCGTCGCTGGCCCGCGGTCTCCAATCGTCCGGATGTTCTGGTTGTCCCTGACCGGATGCCCTTGGCGTGTCGTCAATGTCTCGCGGTGTACGTCCTGCCCCTTTTGCTCATTCTGATTCGTGTCCTTTTCATTCAAAGAAATTACCTCCTACGCTAGTCTATTGGAAGTCCGCCAATTTAAAATCGGCAGTCGTCAATGTAAATAGCCTACCCTCAATTCAATGACAAAAAACACGAACTTTCGAAAGTTGCCAAGGGACCTTCTGCATCAGTTTTTGCTATTCTTCATGTACACTGGATTTCAAGTGGTGAAATGTTTGAAAAATTTTCGATTAAAATAGGCTTTCTGTTCTTTTGCCTACTTTTCTCATGGAATTGTATCTATTTTTCATGATACATCAAAAAATCACCCAAACTCGCATAGATGTACAGCTCTCCATTTTATTGACACACGGCAATAAGCACCGAGATGTCCTGGAGACTTATTATAATGAAAGAAGCCATCCATCATCTCGTATTGATGGAAGCATAAACGGACACGACGGGCGTGATTATGGGTTAACAAGGGGATGCAATGATTTCCTCAAGGAAACTGACAAAAGAGACTAAAATGTGTTGCATTCCTCCAATTTTGACGGTGCTTGTGACAGAGACAAGCACTTTGAATGGGTATACAAGCAAGCATAACATACAGTACACCTACAATATTCTGAATTTACATTTACGCAATCGTAGTGAATTGACTGAATTCACGCTATCACAAGCACCTGTTTTCAAGCCCTAAATATTCACGTAACGTATGACCTTCATAATCGTTTTTGTAAATACCTCTCTTTTGCAACTCCGGCACAATTAATTCAACAAAGTCTTCTAAACTACCGGGCAATGTCGGCGGCATAAGATTAAATCCATCAGCCACCCCTTCTTTAAACCAAAGCTCCATCTGATCGACAATCTCATCCGGTGTGCCGATGAGCGTGAAATGTCCCCCACCAGCATTCAGATACCCCAACAGCTCCCTTACTGTCGGGTTTGTATCATGAATGATTTCCAGTATCGTCTCGTACCGGCCGACTGGTCCAGTAAATTCTTCGACGGGCGGCAATGGAGGAACCTTTTCATCCAATGCCCAATCGGAACAGTCTTGCCGGATAAACATGCTCAGCTGTTTTAAAGCTGTTTCAATAGGAAGTTTCACATCTATTGCGGCTTTCTTGGCAAAAGCCTCTTCACGGCTCTCCCCCACATAGGTGACTAAGCCCGGAAACACTTTAATATGTCTGTTGTTCCCGCTTTGTTTCACTTGCTCATTTAGTTTGTCCCGAAATCTTTTGGCTTGCTTAAGATTCCACGACACTGAGTAAACGGCATCAGCATGTTTTGCGGCTAATGCAATGCCTTGTTTGGACGCCCCTGCCTGCATCGCCACCGGTTTACCTTGAGGGCTTTTCGGCGTAGTAGACGGTCCACACACTTTAAAATAGGTGCCTTCATGATGGAATGGCGAGATATTTGCAGGATTAATCAACTTCTTCTCTTCACGTTGATGCAAAAATGCTTCACTGTCCCATGAAAGAAATAATTTATTCATTAATGCAGCAAACTCATCTGCCTTTTCATACCGTTCATCATGCGAGGGCAGTTGATCCATGTTATGATTTTGCGCCTCAACATCAGTCATTGACGTAACAAGATTCCAGCCGACACGGCCTTTAGTGATATGGTCTAAACTCAAAAGCTGGCGGGAAGCTGTAAACGGATTGGAAAAAGTGCTTGAAATCGTCGGAACTAACCCGACATGGTCTGTCACTTGGGAGATGGCTGTTAAATTGATGAGTGGATCAAACCAAAATGCCGGCAGGTCACTGGAACTCTTTCCTGCAAAAGATTGATTATCCGCGAAGAATACGACGTCAAGCAAACCCCTTTCCGCCAACTTGGCCAAGTCTTGATAGTAAGAAATCTCACCAATGCGTTCAACACTTGAGTCAGGCATGAGCCAAGCAGCTTGGTGGTGTCCGCACCCATACAGCAAAACACCTAAGTTCAATTGTTTCCCTTTTTGTTCAGTCACGTTCCACACCCCCATTTGTCAGTTCATCGTTAAGCCGCCATCGACTGTATAATTCTGCCCTGTAATGCCGCTCGCATTGTCTGAAGACAAAAAAGCGACCATATTTGCAACATCTTGAGGCGTTGTTACCTTTTTCAACGGCGTCGAGTTCGCAATTAAATCAAATACTTCCGGCGTTGTAACAGCACTCGCATTCGTTGTTTTCAATAAGCCCCCTGAAACGACATTCGCTTTTATGCCGTATGCCCCTAACTCGGCAGCGATATTGCGTGTAAAACCGATCAATCCGGCTTTCGCTGTCGTGTATTCATGATAAGGAACGACAGGATTCTGAAACAGATTCGTTCCGATATTGATAATACTTCCATTTTGTCGTTCAATAAATTGAGGAATGACACTTTGAATGACGTTAAATGCTGCTTTTAACGTCCCATCCAACTGTCCCTGATAATCTTCCCAAGATAGTTCACTAAACGGCTTCTGCTTGACTGGATCAAATTTGAAATCGATTAATGCATTATTGACGACCACATCAATTTGCCCGAAGTATGCCGTTGCCTTTTCCACCATGCGCTCTACTTCTGCACGATTGGTGACATCCGCTTGAATCGCAATCGCATGATCTTTTCCAATCTCAAAAGCCATCTTGTCGGCTGCCTCTTTGCTTTTATTGTAATTAATGACGACCCGAAATCCTTGGCTTGCCAATGTCCTTGCGATCGTTGCCCCTAATCCTTGACTACTTCCTGTTACCAACACGACCTTTGTCATTTCAACAGCTCCTAAACATGTAATAGTTGAATAGGCAAATGGCAGCTAAAAAAAATACGCAACCTTCCAAAAGGAAAGTTGCGTAAAACAAATATGACACACTAAGAAAAAGACAGAGTCATCCCTCTTCATATGTATGAATGTTTACACTTTCCTACGCTAGCATCAACTAGATCAGGTTCAAAGGGTTTGAGTTTCTACTCATCTCAGTTAAATAACACCCCTAGTGCATCCTATTAAGTTTTTAAGGTTTTGTAAAACGATTGCTGCCATTTCTACTATTCTTATGGGTTTTCATCTTAAACCATATCATACTGTATGATTCATTACAACCGGGCCATTTATTACCTAACATGTTGTCCTTCCAAACGGTCATTCAATAAAGGAGCTCAAATAAAGACGCTGGGACAAAACTCTAAATAGACCGTTCCTCTGCGCTCCAAAAGGCACGCTTTCCGCGGGGCGCGCTTGAGCCTCCTCGTCCGCTGCGCTGCCTGCGGGGTCTCAACATTCGCGCTACAATCCCGCAGGAGTCGGCCTTTTTCCGCTCCGACTCACTCAAGAATTTGAAAAGAAACACTGGAAAAATATTAAAAACTGCATTAAAAGGCGAATTAGCCATAATGCAGTTTTTTTATGTTATGTCCCAGCCTCTTTCGCTCCAATTATTGATCTGTTTGTTTTTGCTTTTTATTCAAATACTCTGTACGTAACTTTTCAAGATGCTGCTTTTTATCAAACTTAACAGGCTTGTTTTTTTCATGATATTTAGTCACAGCCGATTGACCTTTATAATCCAATTGATATTTTCCCACTTTGTTCACCTACTTTTTCTTTTCACGACTTTAAAAGAGAATCTATTCATCAAATAGAATGCGCATTATTTAAATGTAGTATACCATTTACCTTTATTCGCGTACTGATTGCAGGTGTAGGAACTTTACTAATAAACACTACAACCACGACATTCTTGTATACACAATTGTCATGAATTAACTAAATTTAACCTGACACAGGTACCCGTTTTTAAGAACAAAGTTGGCCGAAAAAAGAAGAGCAGCAGGGGCTGCCCTTCTCCTATACGCGCTCTCTATCGGATTAATTTGATTCACATCTTATTCTCTACTTATAGTATACCATCATCTGATTCTCATTTATAGAGTACTTTTCCCGCCACCACTGCCTTATACTTTAATACTAATACTTATGACGGTGCCTGTGCCAGAAACAATCACGTTAATTCAAGTAATTTGAATGGTTATACAAGCAATCATAAGAAACGTGATACATACAACATCCAGATTTTATGTATATGCAATTGTAGTGAATTAACTGAATTCAACCTTGCACAGGCACCTGTTTTACTGCTTATTGTTTGGGCGCCTGGCATATAAAACGCGGGAAGACATCGAAAGCGATTGATTCCTTACTTCCCTTGGTCATATAACCAACCATTTTTGTACTTGTATAGCCTTGATGGTCTATACATTTCCTTTCCTGTGTCCATTATTATATCAACTATTTGTATTAGAGTTATAAAACCAACTTAATCAGTAAAAAACTCACCTGTTTTTTTCACTATAGTAGGGGGGGCGGATTCCAACTTCATCCTGCTTCGTCACGCTAACTCGATTGACTATATAGGATATGGACCAAGTTCCTTTTTGCATTATTGTACTCCAATTTTCTGTGAAGGTAACAACGTAGGTTTCTTTTTTGATTTTTTTCACTATCGTTTCTTTCTCAATGTGATATCCGCCAATTTCAACTTGCAACTTCTCATTATTTCTTGGAAAATTATCCGTCTCTATAGACAAAACCGATGTGAGAAATATTACTGCATCATCCTCTGTAAAAGAAGGAATAGGTGGAGAAGTAATACTTAAATATCCCCATGATAAAACAACTACAATTGCTGGTAATAATAAAAATATAGGAGTTTTTACTTTTCGAGTATATATTAATCTGTCTATGACCGAGTATAATAAGGCTGTCACTACCACGTAATAAACTAAATCTATCTCTCTAAAAAAGATACTTAATACTAATCCAGCAATACCATGTAATAAAAAATATAGCCAACCAATTCTATTTAACCACTTTCTCAGAAGGTATTCTATTACAATTGAAACTAAATTCCCGTAGACTAAAATAGTAATACCTGCGTAAATGAAAAAAAACAAAAACCATCCAAGAAATTGCTTTTCTTCTTCATATTGTGACTGGGGTCCAAAAAAAGCCAATAAGCATGAAATAATAATTGTTGTAGCAATCGTTGAAGATAACTTTCTTTTAATGAGATTCCAGGTATTTTTATTCACGAGGTACCTACCTCCATCCATTAATTCAGTCTAATATTGTATTTTCTAATGCAAAGTAGTCCTTTGAAGGAATATTAAGCGAGCAAGCTTTGAAAAAAAAATCAAAACTTGCTCTAATTAGAAGAACTATCTTCTGTTACATAGAATCATCTAGGGTCATACACATTAATACTTTGGTTCGGCCAAACCCCAAGTAATTTCCATGCATCCCCTGCGCCTTTTTTCGGTGAGAACGTGTAAAGACTTGTCCAGGTCCCCCCCTTGTTCTGACGATATATTTCATGCCATGGGAATTGGTCATGACTGCCGTACATATAGGTAGCACCATTTTTCGCAATGGTTAAGTCATAGTAGTAGTAAATATCCGGTAAAGGGACACCAAGAAGAGTATGAGGTGATTTCGCTCTATGGGTAACGTGAAAACCTGCCTCAGAAGCATTAATATATTTTATACCAAGCCCAATTCCTGATGACGAAGACGTTTTAGAGTTGGCAGAACTTGAGTCACAATTACTATTATACAATACGGAAGGGTAGACATATTTTGAAAATCCATACTCAAGAGTATCCCAGTCAACACTTGTATAAACTTCGGTTCTTGAAGTTCCCTTAGTAGCTGAAAAGCTTCTTCCATCCCCTTTACCGCATTGTAAAGTAGTATTATTAAAAGTGAACTTAAACGGATCTGGTGAAATAAAAGTTCTATGTTTTATTGTGCTAACATTACCAACTGCTTTTACTGAGAATTTATTACCCTTCTTGCTTAAATAATCCTCCAAAGAAATCCCGGTGTATTCTTGCGTTGTTTGCACTGGAAGACTAATATAATGATCACCTTTTTGTTCTTCCTTACTCTTAGTTTTGTTACTTTGGTCTTCAGCAAAAATAACCATATTATATTCTTCAGATGCATATAAATCTTGTAAAATAAATTCCGACTTTGTGACCGTATGGAATTCCCCACCATCTACTGAAATCAGATATGAAGTCGCATTACTTAAATCATACCAATCTACTTTCACAGAATTGAAGGAGGAAATAATATCTATACCAATTGTAGATTTATGTTTAGGATGAACAACTGATGTCTTTATATGATTATTTGTAAGTATATCGCCTTTACTATTTACTGCAAAAATGTCATACTCCAAATAATCTCCATCTTTTAAACCCTCATGCATGAATTTATTCTTATCTCCGCTGTATAACAAAGTATCATTAGAGTAAATAACATAATTATCTGCTTGTTTAATGTTGGACCAAGACAATTCAATTTTATTAGGCAACTTTTTTATAGTTACATTTAAATCCACGGGTTGTTCTGGTGAAAATCCAAATAGCATAAACAAGCTAAATACAAAAAACATATAAATCTTTTTCATTATTCTTCCCCCTCGTATATTAGTATTAATTTTTTCGACAGAATTCCTAGTTAATTCGTACGATTGTGATTATTTAGGATATCTTTAGGAGACCGAGATAAAGAATCTACTCACATCAATTGATCCTTGTGATAAGCAGGTAGGTAGTTCGCTTCGGCTATCCCAGTAAGGTTCTTCGCTGGTGATAAAGCAGAGAATATATGTTAAATTCAAATTACGTAGCCGATTGACGCTAAGCTGCTTATTTATCATGGCCTAATTGTTTATGGCACACTAGAAATGTAGAAAACGGCAGCTAATTTATGTATAAAAAAAAGGCCACTTGCCAACATCTGAAAAAATACTTACACTCCTGTTGGGCATTAAGTTCACAGGAGGTA
>NZ_JAUBDI010000017.1:0-58157 GCF_033253735.1 Sporosarcina saromensis
ATCATGCAGAATAAAACACAAGTCGATTACTAAATGGATCAATGACCGTCAGTTCCTTTTTTTCTGGAGTCCCCCATGGTACAACTTCTAAGCTTGGATTTGCAAAAACGTATTTCTTTTTCGTTAAACTGGCATGGTAGCTACTCACATCATCTACCCTGATTCTAATTGCAGCACCTGGAGACGCGTCCCCATGATGCTCTGACAAATGGAGGATAACGTCTTGTCCTAGAGACACTTGCAAATACAAGGGGAAGCCTTCTTCAAATCGATGTTCCCAGTCCACCTCAAATCCTAAATACGTTTGATAAAATTCCAATGCTTTTTCACGATTATAGATTCGTAATATCGGAATAACCATCTTCCCATCCCCCATTTAACTTCATTTCTAGCCTCTTTTGGTCCTTTGCGTTTCAATGAAAGCAGTCCCCTACTTGTCCATACGAACGACTTAGCTGACTACCAATTATTCAACCGTAAGACGGTTTTAGAAAATGTACAGCTGAAGGACAAAGGCAGTTACCGAAAAACCTAACTCACATGTTAGTAGTAACCGCCTTCGCTTCATTGTTCAATTGTTTCTTTGAAGGATTTCCGTGTAGCATCAAGTCTTGCTAATTTCACATCAAGTTTTCTTATAGAGTCTTCATGTAAGTCAAGCTTACCATCTTTATGGCTACGATCCCAAGCTTTCAAATCTTTTCGATACACGCGTTCACTTAAACGGTAGACGTCAATATCTTTCTTTAACGCTTCCTCATATGTCGTTTTAATTTCTTTTTTCACTTTATCTATCACACCTGTTCTTATTTCATCTACTGTAATGGCTCCTTCAATTACGCTTATGGTCGCTTCCAGTTCTACGTTCACATCAAATAACACTTCCTCTTTGCGTACGACGGGTTGAATATCCACTTTAACTTTTTCCACATTTACAGTGATGCCATGGTCATCGTCCGTTTTAAATGTAATTTGCCCTCTTGCCGTCTCATTGGACATCCACTGTATTCCGCGTGCATTATCCCCTTCGATAAACCCTTTAAAACCATTTGGCGTAGCAACACCAACACCGGCGATGACCGGTGCTTTAATGGATTCTTTTATGGATTGCCAGTTTTCATCAATCCGAATTAGTGGGAGCTTTACCTCATGGGGAGGCTCATTCATATCAATAATCAATTGTCGAATGCTAATTGGATCAATAAGCGATTCCTGTTTATATGAATTTTCCGGATCACCCAGTTTTGATAATGTAATTGCTCGATTAATGACTGGCCGTACGAGCAAGATTTCATCCACTGGATCTTTCGTAGTATAAACCCAAATTTGATAACGTGTTTCCCTGTATCGAATAAATAAATCGATAATTGGATTTAACTCTACATTTTTCATTACTTCTTCTGAAACAACAAGATGACTCATATGACCCCAGAACACTTTTTGGTCGATAGAGTGATACAAGTTAAAGATTGCTTCATCCACGGTGTTTCCTGTTGCATGACCAACTTCCATTTGAGGTTGGTCAGATGATGGCTGTTCAGTTTTTGCTATATTTGTAAAGTCGATGATTTGAGCATACAGCTCGTATTTACCGTCTTTAAAGTCTACACCGATTCCATTTATATAGAGCATTCTTTCCGGTTCATTTGAGTCCCAACACCCCGAGAGGAAGGTCATAACTACTAGCAATAAAAATAGAATTTTCCTCTTCATAGAATCCCTCTCTCTGCATGTTTATTCGAATTCAAGCGTTCCAAAATAGATCCTTACTGTTCAATCGTCTCATGGAATGACTTTCTTTCCGAATCAAGCTTCTCAATCTTCACAGTCAATTTTTGTATTGTGTCCTTCGTTAATTCAACTTTGCCCCCTTGTTGAATCTGTTTCCATTCTTTTAAATCTGATCGGTAAAGTTTTTCCGAGAAACGATAGACGTCAATTCCTTTCTCCATCGCTACTTCATACGTATCCAAAATTTCTTTTTTAATTTCTTTTTTTATGCCTTCTTCAATTTCAAAAATTGTCGGATTGCCTTCTACAAGATAGAGAGTGGCATTCACGCGCACTTCAATATCAACTCGCAATTGCCCCGCCTTTACGGTCGGCTCAGTTTTTACTTTCAAATGATCGATAACGACCGTTAAATAATCCCCACCATTCGCCTCAAATGTAACCTCTCCTCTTTCCATTTCATTTGACATCCACTGGATACCTCTCACATGTTCTTTTTCAATAAAACCATTGTACCCTTTATTCGTCACAGAACCGACACCTGCAAGGATAGGTGCTTTAATTTTTTCCTTGCTTGAACGCCAATTCTCCTCAACCGCAATGAGTGGAATTAACGCTTCGTGGCTAGGTTCATTTAAGTGGATAATTAGTTTACGGATATTCAATGGATTAATGAATGATTCTTGTCGAAAAGAATTTTTAGGGTCTCCGAGCTTCGATAATGTCACTGCACGATTTATAACGGGTCTTACTAGCAACACTTCTTGCACAGGGTCTTTTGTCGTGTATACCCAAATTTGATAACGCGTCTCCCTGTATCGGATAAAACTATCTATAACCGGATTTAATTTACCTTTTTCCATCACTTCTTCAGAGATGATGATGTATGAAAAGTGTCCCCAATACACTTTTTGATCAATGGAATGATACAGTTCATAAATCGCCTCATCCATTGTGTCTCCTGTTGCCATTCCGACTTCTGCCTGAGGTTCATCACCAGGAGGCTGGTCTGATTTGGCAATATTTCCAAAACCGATAAACTGTGCATAAACCTCATATTTCCCGTCTTTAAAATCTACTCCTATGGCGTTAATATAGAGCATCCTTTCAGGCTGTTCATCATCCCAACAACCTGAAAGAACACCAGTAAGCAGTAATAAGAATAGAAGTAGCGCTTTACTTTTGTTGTTCCTGTTTTTGATCATTATCATTGCCCCTCGTCTTATCAATAGGACTTAACATATTCGGTCTTGTCTTGTATTGATATGCCGGTAAACGGAAAAGATTCTTTGTTATAGAAGTCCAACTTAAATCAGCTGCCACGCTCATATACGGTACTCCAAATATCCGTATGCCTGCTAAAAATAGTAAAGTGAAATACGCCGACATAAAAAAACCGAACAAACCTAGTAACGCTGTCAGTAAAATAAAACTAATACGTAAAATACTTACTGCAGTAACAAGGGCTTGATTGACAAGTGTAAATGTGGCAATTGTCGATGTAGCTATTATGACAATCATTGCAGGGCTTGTTATTCCTGCACGAATGGCAGCATCACCAATAATTAGTCCGCCTACCACACCGATTGTTCCTCCTAAAGCTGAAGGAAGACGTAGCCCAGCTTCACGAAACAACTCAAACATGAGCAACATGAGCAACATTTCCAAAAAAGACGGGAAGGGTAAACCTGTATTAGATTGGACGACTGTTGCTAACAGTTGCAAAGGTAACTGATTCTGATGGAAAGTCGTCAAAGCTAGCCAAAATGCCGGTAGTATAATTCCGATCGTCATACCAAAAATACGTAACAACCTTGCAAGAGAACTAAAGACAGTAGGGTACTCATTGTCTTCGCTTGTCTTAACAAGTAAGAACAGATTGACGGGTGTAATGACGCCATATGCTGCGCCATCAATAAAAAGAAGAAAACGTCCTCTCACAAGTGCTTGAATTGCATTATCCGCTCGTCCCGTATAATCGGCACGTGGAAATAAATTACCGCTCTTATTGATGTTTTCCATCAGTAAATCTCCACTAAATACGATATCAGTATCGACTTTTCGTATTTGCTTCTTTAAACTATACAAAGTCTCCTTGCTAGCAATATCATCAAAATACAGAAGTGCCACAGTCGTTTTCGAACGTCTTCCTAACTCGAATTTTTCTACAACTAACGAGTTTGTCGGCAAACGTTTTCGAACGAGAGCGATATTTACCGCAATGTCCTCAATGAAGTTATCACGTGGGCCTTTTACAGGCACGCCTAATTTCGTCTCTTCAGGACTCCTGTTCGGTTTTTTGGAAATATTGCTTGCAAAAATGCATTGATTGTCAAAATACATAAGTACATTGCCTGTATAGACGAGCGAGATAACTTCACTTTTATCGCTCACTTTTGTTAGACCGGGCACATGCAGTTCATTAATAATTCTTTGTTCAACTGGTTCTTCTTGTGAACGTGTTAACATTTGTTGCACGCGAGCGACAACTACTTCATTCAACATTTGCTGGTCAACCATTGCCTCGCAAGTAATAAACACGACATGTTGCTTTCCGAACAAATAGGGTTGAAAATGTACATCCGCAGACTTCTCGAACAGTTGTTTCAATGTTGTCAACTCAATGTTAGTTGTATCCAATCGGACTCACCATTTTCTGTTAAGGTTATTTGGATTTCGCCTTCTTTTTTGATGTGCTAGATATGCGTACGACTACAGCCAGTAACAGAGATAGTACGAAAAAGAACAGGAACGTTGTTGCTAGGATCACTTTGCCTTTAATCTTAAGGAAAATATGGTCATCAATTAAAAACATAGATGCGCACAAGAAGAAAAATGGAGGGGCAATTACTTTCCAAATGCGCACTTTGTCGCCTGCCATTTTGAGTAAAATTGTCACAATATATAAAATGAAACCAACTCTGACAAACGCTCCTGTAAGCCATTGGTAGATTGATAAAAAATCAAGGTGCTCTATAAAACGCCCTATGGAGACAAGTCCCCACTCCTCATAAGCAGGATATCTCTGTTTTGCTGCTTCATCAGGACCAAACTCCGTAATTGCACCAATCAGTGGGCCTATCGTTAACCCCATTAAGATGAACAGCATGATGCCGTAATGGTACCAACGCATTTGCGTTTTAAATCGGTGTTGTAAAAACAACAACATGAACAACTCCACAAATCCAGACGCAGGGTATACCAATGAAGCAGCAACTGGTTTTAGACCATGTTCTAACATTGGTAAAAGCAATTCATACTCTTTTACTTGGATATTTGTAAATGCCACAAAAAAACCAAGGACAACAACCCAAAATAATACGAGTACATTAACCATTACAATCGTCTGCAAATTGCTGGACGCAAAAACAATACAAAGTCCCGTGTAGATGAGCAACATGAGCAACATCGGGGATTCAGGTAAAAAGGTTCCGGTAATCCATTGCAATGTTTCAGCTAGTGAAAACGCCGCGATAATGAGCAAGAATACGGCCAAAACATATCGAATGATGGAAGTAGTGGCTTGACCGACATGGACGGATAACCAATCGATAAGCGGTTCTTGGTTCGTCGCTTTATGAATGTACATTAATAGGAAAAGCCATGGAAAGATGAGAACTGCTGCCCCGATGACCGCCATCCAGCTGTCTCTTCCACCGACAGCGAGTAGCGGTGGTAATATGGTCACATGGTTTTTCAATCCAATGACCGTCATTGATAAGAAAATGACATGTAGGATACTGATGGACCCAATTTTATTCATTGAAAAACCCTCTAACGTTATAATATCGTTCAGCTTCGACAAAAACGCCAAGGTTTATAAGTATTGCTTAGCATGTGTGTACATTACACAAAAATACATCCTTCATAGAAAAATGATGTCGACAGAAAAAAGAGAGTAGACAAAGTCCATTTAAACTTTATCTACTCTCTTGCGTATTGGTTTATACAAACATTCATTTTTGAGATCGCGTACCACTTGTTCTGTCACAAGCATGATCAACTATTTGCGATACGTGATAAACAACCATTCACCTTAACCCACTTCATAATGGCTTTTATAATGTCTTCAAGTTCTTTCCCACTCTCAGTTAACTCATACTCGACTTTTCGAACTGCTTGGTCTAAAACGTTTTTACGAACAATTCCATGTGCCTCCAGATCGCGTAACCTTTCCGTTAACAGACGATCCGATATACCTTGGATTTCCGCCAACAATTCATGGTACCTTTTTGGCCCGTCTAACAATCGATAGACAATAATACCCGTCCATCTTTTCCCAATAAATTCAATCATTTCATGAAAACTGTCACAAGCACTTTGCTGCTTCGCTTGAATGACTTCTTCGCTTTTTTTCATTAACAAAACCCCATTTTCATAATACATTCACTTTACCATACACATTATTGACAAACAAGCTTACTAATAGTAACCTTATATCTTAGCTTACTAATAGTAAGTACATTATCTATTTAGGAGTGTTCACCAATGACCGAGAAATACTCAATACTTTCCGAAGTAATTCACGAACGTAAATCCGTACGAAATTACGACCCAACTTATACAATTGCAAAAGAAGAAATCGAAGCGATGTTAGTTGAAGCCACACAAGCGCCTTCATCCAGTAATCTTCAACCTTGGCGTTTCATCGTCATCCAAGACCAAGAGACGAAAATGAAAATTAAAGGCTTCGGTTTCAATCAACAACAATTAGAAACAGCTTCTGCCATCATCGCAGTGATTGGCGATACCGAAGCCTATCACAATATCGATGAAATATATCAGTCCAATTATGAGGCAGGCAATATGGACAAAGAAAGTATGGAAAGACTCGCAAATAATGCGAAAGCTTTATATCCGAACGCTCCATATGACGCAAGACTGAACATCGCAGCATTCGACGCAGGACTCATCTCCATGCAACTGATGTTGATCGCAAAAGCGAAAGGTTACGACACAGTTCCGATGGGTGGATTCGATAAAGGCCAATTCGCAGAAGCGTTTAATTTGGACAACCGGTATGTTCCACTCGTCCTCATCGCTTTAGGAAAGGCCGCTTCCCCTGCTTATGGTTCCACGCGGTTACCTTTGGAGAAGATTGCGACGTTTGTGTAAGTAAAACCGAACATACGAGGCTGGGACAAAACTTTAAGTAGACCGTTTCTCTGCGCTCCACTCATGAATATAAAAAAGAAACATTGTAAAAGCAGAAAAAATGCATGCCGGCGAAATTTGCCTTCATGCATTTTTTTGTTTTGTCCCAGCCTCGTCCTACTAGATACTATCCCTCTCAATCCAGCAATTCATCAGCTTTAAAGTAAAGCCTTCTTGAGACGAATACGACAACATGTCACAGAACTAATTACCAAATCCCTCGTCTTTATCACTTCTTTGAGAACATAATGATTAAAAAGTTCTGATTTTTTTATTTTGAATTTATAGTAAACTATAAGAAAGGATGTGAAGTTGGGGGAGATTTAGATGAAAAGCATTGCACGAAGTAAAGAGTTTAAAGCAAACGTATTCATAATAATGATCTCCATTATTGGTTGTTCAATTATTTTACATAGTAGTCTCACCATGACTATTCGTGGAGATATTCTTACACTTTTATTATTTATTTTGTTCATAGCCATTGCAGAATATTTTCCAATGCCTGTATGGAAAGGTTTTAGTAGTATTAGTTTTCCACTCTTATACGCAATTCATCTTATTTACGGCACTTCCTTAGCAATCGTTATTATAGCTGGAATTACTTGTTTAATAAGCATTGTAAAAAAAAGACCTTTAAGAATCATATTCTTTAATCCTGCACAACTGGCAATTAGTCTTTCTTTAGCTGTTACCATAACCAATTCCATCATGCAAGCTTCACTATTCACACCTATTGAAGTGTTACCAGTAAAACTGCTAGAGATGTTCCTACTAACATCGATCTATTATCTTACAAACAACGTAATTGTAGATGGTGTCTTATTATTACGACCTCAAAAGTATGACTTTGTTAATTGGAAGCAAAAAACTTTATCTGAAATTGGAAGTCTCTTCATTTCACTACTTTATAGTACTTTATTGTTAGTGCTAGGAAGTCAAAACAGAGGAATTATTGATACGTTTTCATTCTTTTTCTTTTTCTCACCTTTAATAGGATTAGCATTACTCACTTCCATAATTGTAAGAATTAAAACAGAGAAAAATCGTCTTAAATCCTTATTTAATATAACATCTGAACTTAATCGTCTCATCCTTTCAGGAGAAGTTTTCAATGCACTCAAAAGCTTGAAGCATTTCATAGATTTTGACTCCGCTATTTTGTGGATAAATAATAATGGCGCATGGGAGCGCGTCTTCGAAGCAGGTGAATTAATAGCCGATCATCAAATCCCAAATGAGGATTTTCAGAAAATCCACGGAGTCCTACAACCGACGCTGGTCAATAATCGTAAGAACATGCAAGTACCATTTAACTCTTGTTTTCCGCCCAGTATCCGATGTCTCATCTATACACCATTATTACTTGAAAATCGAACAATTGGATTGCTCATCGTTGGGCGAATTCGACCTAAAAGCTTTACAGAAGATGATGTACGGTCAGTGGCTACCCTTTCCAATCAATTAGCCATCGCTTTTAAAACGCGCTCACTTTTAGATGAGCAAGAAAGAAGACTGATACTTGAAGAAAGGAACAGAATCGCTCGGGATATTCACGACGGAATTGCACAAACTTTAGCAGGGGCTATCATGAAATTGGAAACAGCTACGAAGAAGCATCAAAATCACCCCGCTCAAGCTTTGGAACTGATGACCGATAGTATTGAAAAATTAAGAGGAGGCCTTCGTGAAGTGAGAGAATCCATTTACGCTTTACGACCCTATCCAACTGAGCAATCCGGTCTCTCGCAGTCAATTGATAAAGTAATAAGAGAAATGCAGAATAACAACCAGATTCAAATTACTCTTGAGGAAAGAGGACAAAAAATAACGCTTAGTCCTATGGTTGAAAAAGTAATATTTGATATCTTTAAAGAAAGTATGCAGAATATTAGCAAACATGCGAATGCAAAAGTCATCCAAATCTTAATCAGTTACCAATCAGAACAAATATTACTCAAAGTAAAAGATGATGGGTGTGGCTTTTCGTTAATGGATGCAATGTTAAAAGCACGACTTGAACCTCATTTTGGCATAATTAATATGAATGAAGCAGCATCAAAAATTAAAGCGACATTACAATTTGACAGCAAGTCTGGTCAAGGAACAGAGATTACGCTCACAATCCCGAAACTGGAAGACAGAGGAGGCAATATACATGATCAAAGTTTTGTTAGTGGATGACCATACAATATTAATTGACGGACTTAAGAGTCTCATTGGGCTGGAAGAAGATATTGTTGTAATAGGTGAATCACTTTCAGGCGTTGATGTTCTTGAAAAGATTAATGATCTTACACCTCATGTTGTTTTGATGGATATTAATATGCCACATAAAAACGGTATTGAAGTAGTTTTTGAAATCAAAGCCGTCTATCCAGGCATCAAAGTAATCATCTTAACGATGCATAATCATGACGAATACTTTCTATCGGCTATACGATCAGGCGCAGACGGCTATCTATTAAAGGACGCACCTTCCCATCAGGTCGTAGACGCGATTCGCAGTGTCTCACAGGGTGAATCTGTCATTCATCCTACAATGACTAAAAAACTATTCGATTTCCACCAACAAAAGCAATTCACCCCAAAACACGAAGATCTAACAGAGAGAGAAAAAGATGTACTGTTTTGTCTACTGGAAGGGTTAAGCAATAAAGAAATTGCAAAGAAACTTTTTATTAGTGACAAAACAGTTAAGATACACGTCAGCAAAATTTTTAAGAAGTTAGATGTCAAAAGCCGGTCACAAGCGGTCATATACACGATACAAAATAGGATTCTGCCACTATAAGCTATTTGAAATCTCCCATGTTAGTAAAGATTAATATTGTTCTTGCACAAAGTCTTCTCAATTAACTTTATTAATAATAAGCACTAGATTCCATACTACTTCTTATGTATACGGTGCTAGTTCGTTAGGATTCATAATTACGCCTTTTGCTGAATAGAAAAAACACTGAATCTTCTCGATAATAGTACTAATAAATAGAAAGAGGAGGGAATTTGATGAAGACATTGATGCGTCGTTTTGCTTTATTTATTTTAATGGGGATGTTGCTAATCGGAAACTATACCTTCACCTCAGCAATGGATCAACCAGAACCTGTAGCGAAACTGGATGAGAAATTGGTAAAAGCAATGGAATCTACGACAGGATTATTGCAAGTTATAGTTACTTTTAATGGGGATGGAGCACCTTCCGATGCACAGCTTGAATTACTCAGGGAGATAGGGATAGCAAAAGGTATGAGCATGCACTCTTTGCCAGTAGCAGGTGTTCTCGCTACAAAGAAACAAATTGAAGACCTTTCAAGAAATGAACAAGTGGCTTCCCTTTACTTAAATGAAAGGCTTATCTATTACAATGCAGATGCTAAAGACATTACAGGTGTCAATAAAGTTCGAACTAATCAAGATATGATAAAAGCAAACAACGGCTTTCCATTTACGGGACATGGAGTCGGTGTAGTGGTAAACGATAGTGGTGTAGATGGGACCCATAAAGACCATGAACTAGGTAAGAATTTAGTGCAAAATGTTATGGGAACAACAAACTTAAACGGAGTGAACAACAACTTGCTCCCTGTCACATATTTAGAGAATATCGCAAATACAGATACAAACTCGGGACATGGTACACATGTAGCAGGTACGGTTGGAGGAACAGGTGTCATGTCAGGTGGTAAATATGAAGGTGCAGCACCTGGGGCTGATTTAATCGGTTATGGTTCTGGAGCAGCATTATTCATCCTTGATGCAATCGGCGGTTTTGATTACGCAATAACCCACCAAAGACAGTATAATATAAGAGTTATTACTAATTCTTGGGGGTCTTCAGGCGGCTTCGATCCTCTCCACCCTGTCAATATTGCTAGTAAAAAAGCATACGATCGTGGGATTACCGTTCTATTTGCTGCTGGGAATGAAGGTCCTTCAGAAGATACGCATAATCCTTATGCTAAAGCACCATGGGTAATCTCTGTCGCTGCAGGTGAGAAAAACGGACGTTTAGCCGACTTCTCTTCTAGAGGCACAAAACATTCAGGGGGAACATTCGAATTAAATGGACAGTCTTGGACGTGGGAAGATCGACCAACAATTACAGCGCCTGGCGTTGATATTATCTCTACACGCGTCGTATCTCCATTGTCAGCCCTTGGACTTGATAAAGACGCAGAGTTAATTGAACCCGGTTATCTGCCTTTCTATACAACAATGAGTGGAACATCGATGGCAACTCCTCACGTAGCAGGAATCGTCGCGCTAATGTTGGAAGCAAATCCAACACTTAGTCCTAATGACATAAAAGAAATCCTTCAAACGACCGCAACAAATATGCCTGGGTACGAAAATTGGGAAGTAGGCGCCGGATATGTAAACGCTTACACTGCTATTGATAGCATCCTAAACAATAAAGACTATGGAACGACGTTAAATATGAATGGTACATTTAATAGTAATGTGAACTCGAATGAAACGAGATCTAGCTTTGCAGTGGATTACAATCCACTTACCTTAATTTCATCTAATAAATACGAATTTGAAGTGCCTTCTGGAACAACCGGAATAGTCGCTAAAGTTAATGGAAAAGGTCTTTTAGGAGAAACTGGAAACCCAGTGAACCTTATTCTTACTTCTCCTGATGGTGAAGAGTTCAGCTCCGGTGTCAGTCTTCTCTTTCCTTTGTATACTGATCGGACAGTTTCAGTGAACTCACCTAAAGCTGGTATGTGGGAGGTTGAGGTTCGAGGCTTAAGGGGTAGTGAGGAAAATCCCTTCGCAATTGGTTTGCCGGAAAATGTACAAGGAACCATTATACTTTCTTCTGTGTCAGGCTTCTCAGGATTAAATGATATTACAGGACACAGTGCAGAGAGTGCCATTAAAATGGCGGTGAAGGAACGTCTAGTGGATGCTAGACAAGGCGGTTACTTCAAACCTGATGACAAATTAACTCGAGGCGAATTGGCGCAGTTCTTAGTAATGGGTACTGGTGTAAGACAATCACTAAGTAACCAAAAAGTTTACACAGATGTAAATGCTAATTTACGACCGTATGTAGAAGCAACCACTGCTAATGGTGCAGCGTTAAAAGATCTCTCTCAAACCCAACAAGGCGTTCAAATTGCAAAGACACCAAATAAGTTTGGCCCCAATGATGCTGTAACTCGTACTGAACTAGCTTACACTCTCGTCCAAAGTTTAGGTTTAGAAGAACTTGCTAAAGCCCACAACGGTGAGGTAACTGTCCAATACAACAATCAAAGATTAACAATTGAAGATAGCTCTAAAATCCCTCCACACCTTAAAGGATATGTACAAGTTGCTTTAGATCTTAATATCTTAAATGCTAAGTTTTCAGTGACACAAGGTCCTTTTGACTTAAAACCAACTATTCATGCATCTTTTTATCCAGATAATAAGATTACAAGAGCAGAATATGCCGTTTCAATCCTCAGATTTTTCAATGCCTACCAATAAGACGGACGCTAACTACTCTTTTCAAACTTACTTATCAACAGTATCAAAAAGGAACGTGTGCAATTGAATGCATACGTTCCTTTTTTAGTCCCCGAACCCACCCTCACTGTTTCAGCAAATTAGTACACGGTCGTTACAATTACAATCTATTTGTACACATGTTACAGTACTGGGCGTCATTTGTAACGGCTTTGAACCGCTCGGTATCGCCCCAATACCACCATTAAATCCAACTTGCCCTGTTGGCGGGTTTGTACTCACCTTTGCTTAATACAGCTACCGACTAAATTGTTTACATTTCGTTTTACTGTAGATCAGTTGTCCAATTCAACCCTTGGATGGTCGTATCCATTTCACGAAAAGCTTTCGACAATTGATCGACCTGTTTTTGGATAGTTGCGACATCTACCGTACTGATCATCTTAATTTCAGTTCTGCTATATCGATCATTCCGCACAGAAGCTTCTTCCGCAACCCTCGCGAGAATTAAGCGTTTCTCCCAAATTTGATCACGTTCGGTTAGCGCATCCGCAAGTGTCCGGTTTTCATCAAATTGGATTGCACAATTGGTCTTATTAATCCGCTTAATAAGATCAGTCAATTCACTCATAATCTCACTTAGCTCCGTTAACAAGGCATTTGGATTTTCTGCAGGCTCTTCCCCTTCCTGCGTTTTCACGTTCACACTAATCCTCTTTTTCAATTGTTGAATTCTCTTTTGATAATCTGCACGTGCAATTAATGCTTCAGCTAGCTTCATAGGGGTCTCCTCCTCTATTCAACTCTATTTTTACAGCTATCTTTTAAGAAAGTAATAGTTCGCAAACTCTCTCATTTATTTTACAATACTACAGGATTACATTTTTTACAAAAGAATTCATTTTCCAACCAGTTAGCTCTCTTAAATTCCCTCTTTTCATTCACTCGTATAGTTGTTATACTCGTAAAGTGATTTTTTTCGAAAATAATATTCCACTCATATAATCGCAAGAATATGGCTTGCAAGTTTCTACCGATCCCCGTAAAGGATTGACTATGAGTGAACCAATACAAATTGGCGTTTAACTTCCTATCCACTTGTGATAGGAGGACCTTTTGACGACCCAAGAAGCATTGTTCACTCATTACTGGTGCGCAATTCTTCTTGGGTTTTTATTATTTTCAAACAAATATTTCACAGACAGTTGTATAAAGGAGAATAAGTAAATGTATGTATTGATTAATAGTATCGGAATTTTAGTAGTACTTGGTTTAGCCTATTTCCTATCTTTCAACAAACGGGAAATTGCTTTCAAACCAATACTCATTCTACTTGTCTTACAGGCAATCACGACTTGGTTCATGTTGTCGACCTCTATCGGCGGCAAAGTGATTACGCTCGTTTCAGATTTCTTTCTTTGGCTAATAAGCAGTTCCATGTCCGGCATCAATTTTGTATTTGGTGATTTTGCACCGCTTGATGGCTCAACGTTTACATTTTTCATGAATGTGCTCATGCCGATCATTTTCGTCGTTACGTTCTTTGACATTTTAACGTATTTCGGCATCTTGCCAATGATTATCAACGGCTTTGGATGGGTCTTTTCCAAAATTACTAAAATGCCTCGTTTTGAGAGTTTTTATGCTGTACAAGTGATGTTTTTAGGGAATAACGAAGCGTTGGCAGTAACACGCGAGCAACTGAACAAAATGGATGACAAACGGCTCTTAACGATTGCGATGATTAGCATGTCTTGTGTGAGTGCGGGAATGCTCGGTGGCTATTTGCAATTGTTGGATCCTAAATACGTTTTAACAGCCATTCCTTTAAATGCGTTAGGGACGCTAATCATTACTTCGTTAATTAATCCATACAAAGTAACGAAAGAAGAGGACATTGTTTACAAGCCAGCGAAAGAAGAGCGCGGCAACTTTTTCGATATGATTTCCACGAGTATGATGACAGGTGGAAGACTTGCGTTAATTATTGCGGTCATGCTCATTGGTTTTGTGTCATTAATAACTGCTGCAAACAGTTTCTTAGGGCTACTACACGATGACCTTGCACTTGAAAATATTTTCGGCATCCTTTTCTCACCACTTAGTCTGTTAATGGGTGTTGAGTTTTCTCAAATCCTTGCAGTCGGCCAGTTGATGGGTGTGAAAATCGTATTAAATGAATTTGTTGCGATGACAAATTTGAGTGAATTACTGTCCGGTTTTAATCCGCATACAGAAGCAGTAGCAACAACATTCCTCGTATCGTTCTGTAATTTCGCGACAATCGGTATTATTTTAGGTAGCGTCCAGTCCCTATTTGGTGACATGAAAGCTAAATTCATCGCAAAATATACATGGCTATTGTTGCTAAGTGGTATACTTGTTTCGAGTTTAACAGCAATGATTGTAGGATTATTTGTTTGGTAATGAAAAGGAGTGTTACGAATTGAAAAATGGAAATGCACAATATTGGGTAGAAAAACTTGGACTCCTCCCTCACCCGGAAGGCGGTTTTTATAAAAACACGTTTAAATCTGAAGAACAGACAACCGACAAGGAGTTATCGGTCAATTTTGAAGGAACACGCAAACTATATACGAGCATTTATTTCCTTCTGACGTCAGATAACGTCTCTCACTTCCATCGGCTAAAATCGGATGAACTATGGTACTATCATGCCGGCAGTTCATTAACCGTTCATGTAATTGAAGAAGACGGCACTTATCGTGAAATTAAACTCGGAATGGACTTAGAGAACGGCGAAGTGCCACAAGCACTTGTACCAAAAAACTCGATCTTCGGTTCATCTGTTATGGAAGAAGACACGTGCTCTCTAGTCGGCTGCATGGTATCTCCAGGGTTTGAATTCACCGACTTCGAACTGTTCACACAAGCCGAACTGTTAGCGAAATATCCTCAGCATGAAGAAATTATTAAGAAACTAGCTTACGAAACGCTTCCTGAATGAATCAAATATAGGATCTTTATCTTACGGTGTGCAAACTCAAAATACGTTGAGCTTGCACACTTTTTTTGGTTAATCCTTAATACGACGTTTATGCTTTGCATCGCAACGCTCGCGGCGTATCACAACGTAAAACCTGCGCATCGCAACATAAACGCCTCGTATCACAACGTTACCCTCTCGTATCGCAACGCTCACGCCGTATCACAACGTAAAACCTGCGCATCGCAACATAAACGCTTCGCTTCACAACGCTACCCTCTCGTATCGAAACGCTAGCGCCGTATCGCAACGTAAACCCTTTGCATCACAACATAAACGCCTCGTATCACAACGTTACCCTCTCGTATCGAAACGCTCGCGCCGTATCACAACGTAAACCCTTCGCATCGCAACATAAACGCCTCGCATCACAACGCTACCCTCTCGTATCGAAACGCTCGCGGCGTATCACAACGTAAACCTTTTGCATCGCAACATAAACGCTTCGCATCACAACGCTACCCTCTCGTATCACAACGCTCGCGCCGTATCACAACGTAAACCCTTCGCATCACAACATAAACGCCTCCCATCACAACGTTACCCTCTTGTATCGCAACGCTCTCGCTATGTCACAATAAACATAAACTACCTTACTCAGAACATAACCTATTCTCATCCAAGAAAAGAAGCAATCTAAATTTAAGATAAGAGGTTTTCCACCTAGTTATTTAGGCTAAAGAAGATTACTAGCATACATTTCCTTTCATTAAGGATTTCTGTAAGTTTGTATCATTAAGGGGGAGAAAGTGCGTGATCCGTTTTGAGAATGTATCCAAGTCCTATGATGGCAATACACTTGTCGTTGACGCATTAAATTTAGAAATTTCACGAGGTGAGTTTTTTGTGTTAATTGGACCGAGTGGATGTGGGAAAACGACGACGTTGAAAATGATTAATCGATTAATCCCGTTGACAGAAGGATTCATTACGATCGATGGGAAAAAAATTAGTGACTATCCAATCCATGAACTCCGATGGCGCATTGGTTATGTACTCCAACAGATTGCACTATTTCCACATATGTCGATCGAGGAAAATATTGCAATTGTACCCGAGTTAAAGCAATGGAAGAAAGAACGAATTCAAGCACGTGTAGGAGAATTGCTCGAAATGGTCGGTTTGGAGCCTGAAACATACAGGCACCGCAAACCGAGTGAATTGTCTGGTGGGCAACAACAAAGAGTTGGCGTCATCCGAGCGCTTGCAGCAGATCCAGATATTATCTTGATGGACGAACCATTTAGTGCACTTGACCCGATTAGTCGATCCAAGTTTCAAGAAGATTTACTCCATCTTCAGAAAACGATTCAAAAAACGATTGTGTTCGTTACACACGATATCCAAGAAGCATTAAAGCTAGGTGACCGTATTTGCGTGTTGAATGAGGGTGGAATTGAGCAAATTGGAACGCCTGAGGAAATTGTCAATTCACCTGCGACGCCATTCGTCCAACAATTTATAGAAAGTGGAAGCTCACCTTCTTTTGACATCGCCAAGCACCTTGAATCCATCCCCAATGAGGCCACACAATTACCGTATCTATCAATTGATGCAACATGGAGTGAAGTGCTGGAATTGATGGTCACCTCTGACCGTGTCGCCGTTCAACAAGGAAATCAAATCGTCGGAACACTTACTAGAGAAGCGGTACTCCAATTTTTAGCGACGGAAGCTAAAGAAAAGGTGGGCCAATGATGAATACGCTAATTACCGTGTTTCAAGATCGAAAAGAAGACTTATTAACGGCTTTCATTGAGCACATTCAAATCTCCTTAATTGCGCTTTTTTTTGCTGTACTGCTTTCAATTCCGATTGGCATTTATTTGACGCATAAAGAGCGAATCGCTGAAGCAGTCATTGGGGCAAGCGCGGTGTTGCAAACCATTCCATCACTTGCTTTGCTCGGCTTATTAATCCCTCTTTTCGGAATCGGGAAAGTCCCTGCAATTATTGCACTTGTGGCGTACGCACTCCTGCCAATCTTGCGCAATACATACACAGGGATAAAAGAAGTCGACCCATCCTTGAAGGAAGCTGCCACCGCAATGGGCATGAATCAGTGGAAACGTTTAGTAAAAGTTGAGCTTCCGCTTGCATCACCTGTCATAATGGCGGGTATCCGTACATCGATGGTGCTAATCGTTGGAACGACGACGCTTGCTGCACTCATCGGGGCAGGTGGACTTGGTGATCTGATACTACTAGGGATTGACCGAAATAATACATCCTTAATTGTACTAGGAGCAGTTCCAGCTGCATTGCTAGCCCTTGCGTTTGATTTTTTATTGAAGAAGTTTGAAGGGATGTCCTTTAAGCGTGTTGCTGTTGCAGTGGCTACATTTTCCGCCGCTGCTTTGCTCATTCTTTTATTCCCGTTACTTTCAGGAAAATCAAACAATCACCTTGTCATAGGTGCAAAGTTAGGCGCAGAACCTGAAATTCTCATTAATATGTACAAACTACTTATTGAAGAGGAGTCAGATTTAACGGTTGAATTAAAACCTGGACTCGGAAAGACCTCATTTGTTTTTAACGCATTGCAATCAAAAAGCATCGATATCTACCCTGAATTTACCGGAACAGCAATCGCTGAATTTCTAAAAGAAGAAGCCGTTAGCAATGATCGCAAGGAAGTTTATGAACAAGCACGTTCAGGGTTGGAAGATCAATTCAATCTACGCCTTCTAGAACCCATGGAATTTAACAATACGTATACACTCGCTGTCTCCAAGGCATTCCTTGAGCAGTATGGCGTAACAAGCATTTCTGACTTACAAGCCGTACAAAATGCTGTCAAAGCTGGCTTTACGCTCGAGTTCAACGACCGGGAAGATGGCTACCGAGGCATTAAGAAATTGTACGGTCTCGATTTTCCATCCATTCAAACGATGGAACCAAAACTTCGCTACCAAGCAATTGAAACGGGTGCTATCAACGTCATGGATGCCTATTCAACGGATAGCGAATTACAAGAATATGAAATGGTCGTCCTCGAAGACGATAAAGAATTGTTCCCGCCTTATCAAGGGGCCCCTCTTCTACGCAAAGATACGCTCGAACAGCATCCAGAGTTGGAAGGCATCTTAAACAAATTGGCTGGCGTCGTTACAGATGATGAAATGAGAGAGATGAATTACAAAGTGAACGTCGAAGGGGCAAGTGCGGAAGAAGTAGCACGAAAGTTTCTCCAAGCAAAAGGATTGATAAAATAATAAAGAAAATCTTTGTCTGACATCTCCATTAAACGATTATCAACCGTATGAAACGCAAAAGTTTCATACGGTTTTTCTGTGCTAAAACTTACTCTTTTGTATCTCCTGAGAAATTGATTGATGATCCTCTTATGACATCTGTGCGCATTCAAGTATATGCTTGTAAAAAAATTCCCCCTTTCAAAAATTCGTTTACTATTCCACAAACTTATATCAAAAGTACTTCTTTAATCATTACTTCCAAACCCGAAATAAGAAAAAAGTACTTGTTTAATAGCAATTACTAATGTACTATTAAAAAAGCAACTAAGATAGTCTTTACTAATATACAAAAATAGGAAGTGGGTAAGAGGTCATGTTAAGGAACTTTTTAAAGAAAAAGAATTCGAACTACTTATCAAGTACTGCCAGCATAGTCGATTTGTTAGTCGGCGCACCTTCCGATTCCCTAGTCATGGAAATAAATGAAAGTGGAGAGATCAACTCCGTCAAAGGTATATTAAAAGCAAATCCGTCTTATGATTATCACTCTCTAATCGGTAAGTCTTTTAAAGATTTTATTCATCATGATGATATTGATCGTTTTGAAAATTTGTTTAACCAAGTTCTTAACGGGCACATCCAACTTGCTGAAAATTTTTCACTCGTTTACGCAGATGTCATGCAATTGAACTTATCTTTTTTCCCAATTACCTCGGACAATCAAACGATTCAAGGTGTATGTTGTGTAGTGAAACAAATCGCTGTACCTAAAGCTACACCTCTCATTTCATACAATAAAATTAGTCCTTTTAACAGTAATTCTAAAGAAATTATCGGATTGCTGGACGAAGAGGGTGTCATTATGTATGAAAGCCAATCCACTCAACATTTACTTGGTTACGAAGTAGAACATGTAATTGGGGAGGAATTCGTTCAGTTTATACATGAAAATAACCGTAATGACTTTGCGCAAGTGTTGATGGATGTTCTGCAAAAACCGGAATGCCCAACGACTTTAGAACTTCTCTTTGTGGACAATAAAGGAGATTGGCATGACTACGAAGTCACGTTCACTAATTTCTTACATAATGAGGAAGTAGCCGGTATCCTCTATAACTGCCGGGAAATTACGGAGTATAAAAAACAGCAAGCGAAAATTCAGTACTTGTCGGCACACGATACGTACACAGGACTTCCAAACAGAAGAGCATTTGAAGAGCGCGTCGATTTAGAGATCAAACTCGCGACTACATTCAATACTTCATTTGCCGTTTTGTCTCTTAACCTTGAAGGACATGAGTTTATAACAAATGTGGTCGATCATCGTCTTGGTGAAACATTCATCCAAGAAGTTGCTGTGCGCTTAAAGAATGAATTTAATCGTCATATTGAACTACTATCAGTGGCCAATGAAAATGGGTTCTTCATTCTTACTAAAAACTTATCAAATCCTGCTTCCATAGCAGATCTAGCGGAAAAGATCATTCAATTCTTAAAACGTCCATTCGAATTTAATACCTATTGTCTCTACCTTACGCCTAAAGTTGGCATTAGCGTCTTCCCTCATACTGGACAAAATACGAACGAACTGATTATGAATGCAAAATCTGCGCTATTCTTAGCCGACAAAACTGGGACAGATCAGTATCGCATTTCTTCGACAGCTGATCTTAATGCGTTACATAAGCTATATGCGTTACGCAATGACTTACAATTTGCGATTAAGAGAGACCAATTTAAAGTGTTTTATCAACCGATTTATCATACAAATACAAATCTCATCGAATGTGTGGAAGCCCTCATCCGGTGGGAACATCCCGAGCATGGTTACATAACGCCCAATGAGTTCATATACTTAGCAGAGCATTATGAACTTATTGATGAGATTGGCGCTTGGACGATACAAACAGTGATTCGTGATTTGGCTCGTTGGCACAATAAAGGATTCTTCGTAAGAGCTTCGATTAATGTTTCACTCAAGCAATTGAAAAATCCTGCTTTTCTCCAGGCAATTCATTCACAACTTCAAGAAGCAGATTTGGATGCAAAGTGGATTGATATTGAAATAACAGAAAACTACAAGCTAGATGATGAAGAAACACTTCAACGATTAATTGAATTACAAAGAAACGGTTTCTCATTGTCCCTTGATGATTTCGGAACGGGGTATAATTCGTTAAGTAACCTGCAAGCGATTAAACCGAACAAAATTAAACTTGACCAACTATTCATTAAAGAGCTGCTTACGAATAAAGGTTCCAAAAGCATTATCTCTTCAGTCATGCAAATGGCCAAAGAACTCGACGTTGTTGTAATTGCAGAAGGTATTGAAACAGAGGAACAAAAGAATATCCTAATTGATTTACATTGTGATTATTTACAAGGCTTCCTATTCAGCAGACCTGTTACAAGCAGTAACGTAGAAAAATTATTGGAGCGGCAATGGAAACCTGAAGAAACCCAACATTCAGGCCGTGAAAATAGAAAATATTTCAGATTAGATTTTGCATATCCTTTAGAAGCCCAAATGACAATATCGGAAATGAACGGCAAAAAAGTTGAAGTAAGTAAGGCAACAATATTAGTGAAGAATATCGGAGCTGGCGGATTGTTATTCGTATCAGACATTAAGTTGCCGACAGAAGTAGATTTTGTCTTCCAATTTGATGTAAAGATTTTGGATGAAATCCACTCACTTCGAGGAACGATTGCGCATCATACTTTCAATAACGACCTGCACTATTACGGTGTACAGTTCATCATGACGGAAATCCAGCGCAATAAATGTATTAGTGTTCTAAATAAAATGCAAGTCATGCTCCAAAAGTCAAACGTGCTTCCAAATCATCCGTTCGTATTTGATCAAATGCAGACGTTCTTTAATGGAAGACGTAAAAAGATGAGCGCTGCATCGCCACCCAAAGTATCGATGTAACGCTAGATTGAACACTCTCGCTGACAGGCAGAGTGTTCTTTTTCATTTCATTGATAAGTAGGTATTTCCTCCAGTCACTTCATCAATTTTTCCATACGTTACAATAAGGGTTTACAAATTAACATACCGTACACCAACTATACAGATTTTCAACAGGAGGTTAAGAAATGGACAAGAACACGAATAGAAAAAGCAAGCCCAATTTCCTCATATTGATGGTGGACCAACAAAGGTTTCCTTCTGCCTATGACAACAACGAACTAAAGAGATGGAGAAGAGAGAATTTACGAACTGAACGGCTACTGCTTCGTAATGGAATGGAATTTCTGAATCATTATGCTGGTAGTTCAGCTTGTTCACCGAGCCGGACGACCCTTTACACGGGACAATATCCTTCTCTTCACGGTGTATCACAAACGAGTGGAGCTGCAAAAACAAGTTTTGACCCTGACATGTTTTGGTTGGATCAAAACAGTGTGCCGACAATGGGAGACTATTTCAAGGCAGCAGGCTATCAAACATTTTGGAAAGGTAAATGGCATGCTTCAGAAGAAGATATTCTTATTCCCGGTACAAAAAACTCTTTGCCTAGCTACACTTCAACAGGTTTGCCCGATAAGGAGAACGTCAACTACTATCTTCAAGCGAATCGCTTAGGCGCTTACGGTTTCGACGGGTGGGTCGGGCCTGAACCACATGGATCTGCTCCGCGCAACTCCGCATCCTCAGCTGCAATCGGTCTAAGTGGTCGGGATGTTGTCTATGCAGCAGAAACTGTTCAACTTATCCAGTCACTAGAAAAACAATCGCACGAGGATGCGTCTGATGCATCACCATGGTTCATCATGTCTTCATTTGTAAATCCACACGACATTGCGTTATTTGGTGCATTTACCGAACAAAGTCCGTTATTTAAGTTTACCGTCGATCCTTCCGTCCCTTTTATCCCCCCTGCCCCAACAGCTACAGAATCTCTTGACACAAAACCATCAGCCCAAGAGAGCTACCGTATTGTTTACCAACAAGCATTCCAACCTTTACGCGATACATTATTTTATCGCCAATTGTATTATTCACTTCAAAAGCAAGTCGACCAAGAAATGTTGAAAGTTTTCAATGCATTGCGGAGATCTTCGTTCTACGAAAACACGATTGTACTATTTTTGTCCGATCATGGAGAATTATTAGGCGCGCATGGTGGCCTCTTTCAGAAATGGTACAACACATATGAAGAATCCATTCATGTCCCGTTCATCATCCATTCTCCACAGTTGTTCAACCAACGGAAAACCACCAATATGCTGACGAGTCATGTCGATGTGTTACCGACAATGTTAGGACTTGCGGGCATTCATGCAGAAGAAGTCCAAAAGCAATTGCGTTCTAGTTTCACTGAAGTACACCCTTTCGTTGGAAGGGATCTATCTCCTCTATTACGAGGTGAGGAAGAATTCTTTCGTGCAAATGAACCCCTATACTTCATGACAGATGATGACGTCACAAAAGGACTGAACCAAGTTACAGTTTCAGGGCAACCCTACGAAGCCGTCATTCAACCTAATCATATCGAAGCCATCATTACGCGATTGCCTACTGGTATGGATAAGGCAGACGAGATATGGAAGTTTTCAAGGTACTACGATAATCCACAATTTTGGAGTAATCCCGGCTGTGAAGATACTGTAACTGTACAAAGTTCGCCTGTTCAATCAGGAACAAAGACAGAAAGTGCAGTCTGTGTGACAACGACAAAACGGTGTCCTCTGCCGGATGAATTTGAAATGTATAACCTAACGAGAGACCCGTTTGAAGAAAAGAATCTTGCCAATCCCGCCTTTCAAACCCCTGAATCGTTCGCGTTACAACCACTTCTTCTTGCTGCACTTCAAGAACAATGCCGTCAAAAACGGTTATCTCCTACAAGCGGTGACGTACCCGGCATGCCGTCATGCAACTGCAGTGTAGAAGGCAGTACTTGTTGTCATGACTAATTAAGAATTTCAATATAAAAAGCATGAACCCGTCAAAAAGAAACGGTCTCATGCTTTTTCATCCCTTATTTATTGCACCGTATACCCGCCATCCAACACAACCGCTTGCCCTGTTATTCCTTTTGCACTGTCACTCGCTAAATACAAAGCAAGATCGGCAATTTCACTTACGTCGAGCAAACGCTTTTGAGGAACTAGCGGATAAATAACTTCTTCTAATACAGACGCCAATGGTACATTCCTGACACTCGCTAAGTCTTCCAACTGATTACGAACGAGAGGCGTATCCACATATCCTGGACAGATCGCATTCACCGTAATTCCGTCAGCTGCTGTTTCCAATGCCGCCACTTTCGTTAAACCAATTACCCCATGTTTGGATGAATTATAAGCTGCTTTGCCTGCAAATCCGACAAGACCGTTAATAGATGCCATGTTCAAGATCCGTCCAAATTGCTGCTTCTTCATATGCGGTAACACCAATTTCGTTGCAACAAACGGAGCAGTTAGCATAATCTTCACAAGCAACTCGAATTTCTCAGTTGGGAAGTCTTCCAGCATCGCTACGTGCTGTAAACCTGCATTATTAATGAGAATATCGATTCTACCAAAATGCTCAATCGCTTCATTTATTGCTTGCTGGATTTCCTCTTCTTTCGTAACATCACACTTTATTCCAATTGCACGTTCACCTAACGTCGATGCGGATGCCTTTACCTTTTCCTCATTCAAATCAGTCAATACGACATGTGCACCTGCTTCAGAAAACGCTTTAGAGATTTCAAATCCTATCCCTTGTGCTGCTCCTGTTATAAAAAGCACTTTATCTTTTACCAATGTAATTCCTCCTCAACCGAACGACCGTGTCTCGACAAGTTTTATTAGATTCCTAATCCGAGTGAAAATAGAACGATTGCGATGATAACACCAATCACCGGAACTATGACTGTCACCGCGCCCATCGCACCATATGCTGCACGATGTGTCTCTCCCGCAATCGATTGAATGGTCGTAACGACGTACCCATTATGCGGCAATGAATCAAGCGCACCTGATGATATCGCAACAACACGGTGAAGGGCTTCTGTATTTACACCCATATCCATGTAATGTGGAGCGATTAACGGCAAAGCGATAACTTGGCCGCCTGAAGCCGAACCTGTCATCCCTGCAATGACCGATACCGCAATTGCAGCACCTATTAGAGGAGACCCAGGAATATTTGTCATAATATCAACTGCACTTTGGAAAGCAGGAACCGCTTTCGCTACACCGCCAAACCCTACAACTGCAGCTGTATTCCCAATTGCAACGATTGCACCGAGAGTACCTGCAGAAATGGCTGCTCCATAGTTTTTTGAGTATTTTCTTCCTACGAAATACGTTGAGATAATTCCGCCTAGCAAGGCGACTATTAAAGCAGACTGCGCCAACTTATCGTGGAAAATGAACGAAATGATTAATACAATCCCTAGAGGAATCATAGACAAAAAAGGATTCGGTAATGCTCGTTCTGTATCAAATGCAGGATCCGTCTTTCTGTCTTCGAAACGCTCTCCCTTATTCACAGCTTTTGTAATCATTCTTTTCAGCCACCAATACCCGAAGAACGCCATGAACAATCCAACGATAATACTTACTTCCCACCCTGCATACGCAGTTGTTCCTAAGTATTCAATTGGAATCCAGTTTTGAATTTCAGGTGAACCTGCAGAAGTCATTGTAAATGTAACCGATCCTAAAGCCAATGTAGCGGGAATAAATCGCCTTGGTAGGTTGGCTTGTTTAAACAAGGAAATTGCCATTGGATACACTGAAAATGCTACGACAAATAGACTCACGCCACCATACGTCAAAATTGCACAAGCCATTACAATTGCCAGTACTGCGTATTTCATCCCTAACTTACTAACAGTCCATTTGGCAACCGCATCCGCAGCACCACTATCTTCCATCACTTTACCAAACACTGCTCCTAATAGGAACATTAAATACCACGATGCAATGAAACTCGTAAACCCCGTCATATAACTAGTTACAAAATTCGCTTCCCCTTCTGCCGCCAATTGAGGAAATAATGACATCCCGCTCATTAATGCCACGAAGAGTGCAGAGATGGGACCCGCAATTAGTATATTCATTCCTCTCATTGTCAACACAATGAGTAAAGCCAAACCTCCAACTAAACCAATCATTCCTAAAACGCCCATACCTCTTATCCCCCAGTCATTTATCTTACCTTACTTCACGTGCACGCTTTCTTTCACACCGTTGACGATCAATTCCGCTTCAGTTGAATCAATGACGTCTTGTACAGAAAATCCTTCGAATACTTCTTTTAAAACCAATCCTTGTTCTGTCACCTCAATGAAAGCTCGTTCAGTGATAATAACATCCACCACTCCTTTTCCAGTTAAAGGTAGTTCGCAAACTTGTTTGATTTTAGGTGTTCCGTCTTTCGCTACATGATCCATAATAACAATGATTTTTTTCGCACCGTGAACAAGATCCATTGCCCCTCCCATTCCTTTAATCATTTTTCCTGGAATCATCCAATTCGCAAGATCACCCGTTTGAGACACTTCCATTGCGCCTAAAATCGCGACATCGATATGTCCTCCCCGAATCATCGCAAATGACTCTGCACTTAAAAAAAATGCTGAGCCTGGAATCGTTGTAATGGTTTCTTTTCCTGCATTGATCAACTCAGGATCCACTTCATCCTTCTCTGGATAAGGGCCGATTCCTAATAAGCCGTTTTCAGACTGCAGGATGACCGTTTTATCTTCTGCGATGAAATTGGCAACGAGCGTCGGCATACCGATGCCTAAATTGACATAGTCGCCATGTTGAATCTCTTTTTCCGCTCGTTTTGCAATTCGTTCTCTATGTGTAAGTTCTCTCAATGATTTCACTCGCTTTCTTATGACGATGTTGTAACGAGACGCTCAATACGCTTTTCTTGTTTTGCTTGAAGGAGTCCTTGCACATAAATGCTTGGCGTATGGATGTGCGCTGGATGCAAGGAGCCTACCTCCACAATGTCTTCAACTTCTGCAATTGTGAATGTCCCTGCAGCTGCCATCATTGGATTAAAATTTTGAGCGGTTTTGTTGTACAGTAAATTGCCTATATGGTCTGCAGTAGCCGCTCTCACTAGCGCGTAGTCAGCAGTGAGTGCTTCCTCCAAGATATACTGTTTACCATTAAATGTACGCACTTCTTTGCCTTCAGCAATTGGCGTCCCAACTCCAGCCGGCGTGTAGAATGCAGGAATTCCTGCACCACCCGCCCGTATTTTTTCAGCCAAAGTACCTTGTGGCGTCAATTCAACTTCAATTTCGCCTGCTAACACTTGACGTTCAAACTCTTTATTTTCGCCTACATATGAACCAATCATCTTTTTGATTTGCTTATTCTTTAATAACAGGCCTAAACCCCAATCATCAACGCCGCAGTTGTTGGAAATGATCGTCAAATCTTTTACACCCGTTTCTACTAACGCAAGAATCAGTTGTTCAGGAATTCCGACCAAACCAAATCCACCAACCATGACGGAAGAACCATCTTTTATTTGTTGTACAGCTTCTCTTGCAGATGGATACACGATTTTCATATCTTCTTCTCCTATCATTTATGTCCAATTTATTAACGGTAAAGCGCTTTCATTCATTAAATCAGATAACAAAAAAACTTGCAAACCTTGTTTTAATAAGGTTTACAAGCTTTACTGACTGTCATTTGTCCGATTTGTCGGAATTAGAATCTACAAATCAATTACAATCAACACTATTTTTTCCGGATAATCGGACAACTTTCCGAAATTACGGAAAATAGGTCATAACTCATATTTTTTTAATTTCTCATAAAATGTACTTTTACTTAAACCTAGGACGGCCGCTGCCTCTCTCTTATTTGTACAAACTTGGAGTGTTTCGCTTAAAATTTTCTTCTCCACTTCTTCTAGTGACTCCGCTAATGTTCTAGAACTTGGTGAATAATAATGAATTTGTTGTTTCACTTGAGGAGGAAGGGCGTCCGGATAGATGGTTTCACCGTTTGTTAAGTAAACAGCTGCTTGAATGACATTTTGCAGTTCACGAATATTGCCTGGCCAGTGATAGGAATGAAGAACACGTAATGTCTCTTCAGCAAACACCATATTTCTTTTTCCAGCTTTACTAATTGCCTCATGAAACATGAAACTCGTAATTTCAGAGAAGTCTTCCATTCGTTCTCGTAACGGTGGAATACGCAGTGTAATCGCTTGAATTCGATAATACAAATCTTTTCGGAATTGGCCTACTTCTATTAACTCGGTTAACGGCTGATTCGTCGAGCAGATAAGACGGATGTTCACCTTTTCTGTTTTATGTGAATGGACCGATTCCACTTCACCATCATTCAACAAGCGTAATAATTTTACTTGTACAGGCAGTGGCAAGCTCCCGATATCATCCAAAAACAACGTTCCACCATTCACAAGATGGATTCTTCCTTGTCTCTCAGTAGACGTTGCTGATCTCCCTTGTCCAAATAATTCAACTTCCAACAAGTCAGCTGGAATGGCAGCACAATTCACTTTAATAAGTGGTTTATCTGAACGGTCCGACAAATAATGGATGCTTTGTGCAAACATTTCTTTCCCAGTACCGCTTTCACCTTGCAATAATACCGGCAAATCGCTTGGCGCAATCATTTGAATCGTTTCTTTTATCGACCGTATCGTTTGTGATGATCCTTTAATGTCACCTAACCGGTATTGGTTCTCCTCTGTTGGCATTGCATGGACATTAATCTTTTCCAATGTTTGTTTGACATGCGAACTGAGATGATGCCAATCGTGCAAGTCGCGGAAAACAACACTGCCGAATGCCCCAACGATTTCACCATTCACTTTGATAGGGATTCGGTTAGCTAACATATACGTGCCCTTTATGTAATGAGCTGATGCAATGTGTTCTTCGCCGGATTGTACAACCTCATGCATTCGTGTGTTTTCAATTACTTCATTGACTGGTTTCCCCATCGCATCCTCTCTTTTAATTTCTAAAAACTTGCAGTAATCCTCGTTTATATAAGTGATGTTAGACTCTTTATCCACAACGACAAACCATTGAAAAGCAGTTTCTAATATTTGTGCTAACACGTATTCTGGTAGATTGATCTTTTCAAGTTTCAAGAAAAACCCTCCATTCCCAAGAGCTATTGTCTACTTTTAGTCGACCCAAATATGCTTCACTCATATCATACACGATAGAGACTCTCTTTTTACAATCCGAACTTAGATGACCTCAAGCCTATACATAGAAAAAGCCATACAAACCAAGTGTTCATTCCTTGAATTTGTATAGCTTTTCCAACATCCTGTATTCAATTAATCACAACGTACATGATTCCCATTGCAGACTTATCTTCGCCGTTAAAATTGCACAGATAGCCTACTCTCTTTTTCATCTTGGATTTCTACTAACTGTTTGTACAATTCATTATGCTTATAGAGCTCTTTATGCGTACCGGCAGCAGATACAGCCCCTCGATCAATAACAATTATCTGATCTGCATCCTTAATGAGATCCATGTCATGGGCAACGATGACAGTCGTTCGATCTTTCATTAATTGTTTTAATGCCTTCACGACTGCATGTTCTGAACGCGCGTCCAAGCTAGCTGTTGCTTCATCAAGTAAAAGAATGGGTGCATTTTTGATGAACGCGCGTGCAATGGCAATCCGTTGTCTTTGGCCACCTGAAAGTTTCGTGCCAAATTCCCCGACTTCTGTTTCAAATCCATCTGGAAACTGTTCGATGAAATCCAATGCGTTTGCTTGAACGGCTGCTTGACGGATATCTTCCTCACTTGCTTCAAATGGCAAACCATACGTGATATTGTCTCGTATCGTCCCAGACAACAATGGACTTGCTTGAGAGACATAAGCAATCGCTTCACGCCACTCATCTATGTGAATGTTCTCCGCTGGCGTATTGCCTATCATAATCCGACCCACACGCGGTTCATAAAAGCGTTCCAGCAAATTAAGAATTGTCGACTTCCCACATCCACTCGGCCCCACTAATGCAGTCACTTTACCTGCCGGAATGGTTACATTCAAGTTGTTCAGGATTGTTCGCTCACTGTAACCGAAAGAGACATTTTGCAGACTCAGATCATTGTGTACGTCATTTGCCATTGACTGTTGCCTTTTCAGCTCTTCGTCTTCACCTTCTACAATGTGAGCAATGTTTTCTGTGGCCCCTCTTGCTTGCTTAAGTGATTGCCACAAAATCCCGTATTTCAAAACGTTGTTATGAATGAAATTTACATACATATAAAAGCCAATTAAACTACTTACGCGTAATTCACCGTTTTGTACGAGTATTCCTCCGTAAATTAGAACGGTTCCGACAACAATTGCTTGCGTGCTTTGCATGAGCGGTTCTGCAAACAAGTCGACAATTGCTCGTTTCTTTTCCGCTGTATAATGTTTTAATAAAACTTCTTCGCCTTGCTCAATTTCTTCCTCTTCTTTTCCGAATGATTTCACAAGACGCATTCTTTGTAGTCTTTCCGCAAAAAAAGCTGTAATTCCTGCGAATCTTGCTTGCACACCGAGTTGCGTTTTTTGCGTGTAATGCCCGACGACAGCAGTAACAATTAACATATATGGGATTACAGGAAGTAGAGCTAGCGTCAATTTAACGTTCATGTTATACATAATGACAATTGATGAAATCAATGTAAATGTCGCGAGAATCGCCGTTTTCAAGTTACGAACCACAACATCTATATACCCCGGGCGGTAATTCGACTAATTAATTGTTGTGACGGTTGTTTATGATAACGAGGTATTGTCATATGCATGAGCTTTGTCCAAACGGTTTTCTGAATATTTCTTTTAGCGATTGGTCCTGCTATCGCACCCATCAATGCCGAACCTGCTGCGAGGATAACACCCGCTACTCCAATTAGGATATAAGTCGTTACAATTTTATTATCAAAGATGTTTCCATCGATAATTTCCATTGTGTATTGAGGTAGGATGAGGCCAATTCCTGCTCCTCCAAACCCGATGACTAAACCGATAATATAGAGTCCCCATGGCAATTTCGACTTTTTAACAAGTCTAAAAAACGGTTTCCATCCGCGCTGATTCTGTTCGTCCATGAAATTTCCTCCTTCTCGTTTACATGATTATTGCGCAGATGGCTTTTGATGCAAGCGGACAAATTCTTGATACAGCTCATTCGTTTGCAAAAGTTGTTCATGCGTTCCTGTCCCATCTACTTTTCCTTCATTAATGAGAATGATTTGATCAGCATCTTTTACATTGGACAAATCATGCGAAATGATAACAGCAGTGCATTGTGACGCTAATTTATCAATCGCTTCTTGTACGAATTTTTCTGCTTTACTATCCAAACTCGCGGTCGCTTCATCTAATAGAAGAATTTCAGCATCCCGCAAAAATGCTCTCGCAATCGCGATTCGCTGCCGTTGTCCTCCAGACAAGTTGGAACCCGCTTCTCCTACATACGTATCAAAACCAAACTCCAATTCTTCAATGAATTGCAGGGCATTTGCCTTCTCAGCCGCTTCAACAATTTCTTGGTCGCTCACTTTACGTTTGACACCATACAACATATTTTCTCGCACAGTTCCTGAAATCATCGAACTGTCTTGGTCAACAACAGAAAACAGATTACGCCAGCTATGAAGTGTGTATTCTGAAACAGGCGTTTCACCAACTTGTATGGAACCTTTTTGAGGGGAGTAAAATTGTTGCAACAATGCCAACACTGTTGATTTACCACTACCACTCGGTCCAACAATTGCCGTCTTTTTACCTTTAGGAATGGTAAAATTCAGTTCAGTAAAAACCTCTTTTTCCCCATAGCCAAACGCGACGTCAGTAAATGTGATATCACCTGTAAGCTTATCCGTTGGAATACCATGGTCGTACTCTTCCAGCTCATTATCCATAAGTTGTGCAATTCGTGTCGTAGCCCCTTGGCTATTTTTCAGTTCAATATACACCATGAAGTAGACACCAATCGTTCCGGAAAGCATGCCGACATACAAGAAGAATCCAACCCATTCTGTCATTTCAATCATGCCAGCTTTTAGTAGATAGACACCATAGCCAATCACGATTAGATTTTGAAGAATCCCTAAAACTCCATTTACCGGGTTTTCAATCCAATTGACAATTGAGCGTTTTAAGTTTGCTTTATAGTAATACTGTAAATTTTGTTGTCCACGCAAATCCTCTTTTGATTCTGTGACAAATGTTTTAATTAACGGTACACTCATTAGCAATTCTGATAAAAACGATGTTAGCTTCGAAAGTCTGTTAAATGTCATTCGATTGACGCGATAGCTCCACTTTCCATAATAAACCGTAAACAGGATATTAATCGGTATGTAAAGTAAAACTGCAACGGACAATCGCCAATCATATGTAAACAAAACTGCAATGACACCAACTGTCGTGTAAACGGTTGCCAAAGTGGACGGCAACCATGTGCCAAGCACTGAACTGATTGTCGCTGAATCTGTTGTGATCCGGCTAATCATCTCAGTCGGTTTTACATTGTCGAACATGCCCATTGGGGATTTCATGAGACGTCTCCAAATTAACGAACGGTAACGGACGTCAATTTTGAAGTTCAGCAAGTTATTCATGTACCGGACGACTCCCCCCATGATCGTCCCTAATACGATAACTGCTACTGCCCCATAAACGACATTTGGTTCAATAACCCCAGTCATTATTTTTGATGAATACCCTGGTAGCATAAGCGTTAGTTGTGCTTGCCCGATCCAAACGGCAATGACGATTAGCATCCATACCCATGGAATTTTCGCTTTAAAGATTAGTTTAAAATAAGATTTCCAAATTCCGCGTTCTTCATCTTGACCTTTCGCAAAGATTGTATCTGTTTTATCAGATTTCGATACCATTTCGGTCCCTCCTTAAAGTACATTCCTATGTATAGAAACGTTTTGCCGCATCTACTTATTTTACTTTTCTGTTAATTCGTTAGATAAAGAACTGGAAAGAACTCGTAAAGGGGAGCACGAGTTCCTTCCTTGCTAAGCTAGCATTCAATTTTTGAAATGAATGCGAGGAATAATTCGCGATCCATGTTCCCTAAACTTGCGATTGGCGGTTTGCCTGGAACAAATAGCATGGTCGTCGGAAATCCGATGACATCATATTTTTTTAATAGCTCGTTCGTTCCACTAAACACATCTTCTATCTCTACATGATAGTTTTTAAAGGCGATTTTTCCCTTATACTCCTCGGCCAATTTCAAACAAACTGGCTCCATGACCGTCCAAGGTTCACAGTCGTCAATTGAGAAGAGTAGAACAACAGGCAAATCGCACTGAAGTACCTCTTTTTCAAAGTTCTCAGGTGTCACATTTGTAAACACTGTCATGAGGACCCTCCATTTAGTAATGACTTACATTCGCTCAATTTCATATGTCGATGTACTAATTTTTAGATTATAGGCAATTAGGCGATTCTACAATAGCAGTTGCACATATCATCCAATCTTGTGCACATACGGTACATTTTTATGTTTATTGCAATTTGAATAAATGGCGTATGAAAAAATTCTTTACTTCACTACATAATGCGGGCGCATCGCAACGTTACACTCTTTAACAGTTTTCTCTTTCTCGTCTCATTTCGCAACATAGAAATCTTGGACCGCTTCTCCATTTCAGTCATCAAGCCAACCAATAGCATGTCCTTTTTAGGGCAAGTACATAGAAATTGGAGCAAAAATACCAAAATGCAAATAAGGCCACTATCTACATACGGTAGCGACTTTTCCATACTTCTCCACCTTATTTTTTTCCCACTTTTTACTTGTATTTTCAAAAAAACATTCGTGGTAAATTGAGATGTACTAAATTATAAGTTTGATTAGTAACAGGAGGAAAAGTAAATGTTTAAGAGTTTTAAGAAGTTTTTTGTTACTAGCTTAGTAGCAATTCTGGCTTTATCTGCCATTGTCCCCTCCGCATCAGCCGCGGAACACCAATTTACCGATGTAAATTCAAATTATGATGAGGCCGTAAGTTTCTTATATGAATTTGATTTAATCAAAGGGAAAACAACTACTTCGTTTGGTACAGATTTAAACCTAACTAGAGGAGATGCTGCGGTCATCTTAGCAAACGTGCTTGGACTAGATGTGGAAAATGCACCTTCCGCTGGTTTTAAAGATTTAAACTCACGTGTCAAAGGTGCAGTAAACGCACTAACAGAAGCAAATATTATTTCTGGAGTTACGAAAGACGAGTTCCGTCCGGATCTTCTACTAAGCCGTGGAGCGATGGCCAAATTCTTGAATCTTGGATTTGGTTTAGGAGATTATGCTAAAACAACACCATTTACAGATGCAGTAGGGGTATTCACACCTCATATTGAAGCTTTATATGGTACAGGAATCACAAACGGGAAGACGCCAACTACATTTGGTACTAATGATAATATCAAACGTGGTGAGTTCGCTAACCTTCTTTACAACACCATCTTGTTTTCCATCTATTTGCCATTTGCTGAATCAGCAACTATTTTGAGTCCAACAACTTTAGAAATTAAAATGGAAGAAGCGGCACCTAAAGAATTAACTGCTGCTGACATTGCTGATATGTTCTACATCGAAGCGTATTTTAAAGATGGTTCAGTAAAGGAATTAGAAAAAGTTGATAGCTCTCTATCTGCAGATCGTATTACATTGACGATTGAATTTTCTGTTAACAGTTCTTTGGAAGGGAAAAAAGGCAAAATTGAAATTGATGGAATAAATGAAATCGATTTTGACTTTACAACACCAGCTGTGCAACCAGTAGAAACTGAATAAAAAATGAAACTCATCCTCCGATAGATCTAGGGGATGAGTTTTCTTGTTTCGGTCATGAAATTCATGACCAGATGTACGATTTGAACGCCAATGTACATCGCCTCACAAATTTTTATCACCTTTCATAATTTAACCGTTAGTTAGCATGAATAGCTGTCACATAAAAAAGCCCGCCATTTATAATTTCAATTACTATTTTCGGCCTATATTGCTCCTCCATTGCTTTTTTCTCAACTTCGTAGCTTTCAGGGCGATGTTCAACGCCTTCATAAAAATACTCGAGCACCCGTTGATCCTTCTTCCAACGATTAGTTGCTTCGTCAATCCATTGATGATCATCCTGCTTGATTAAATCAATAATCATTCCTTCCAGACGGCCTAATGCACGAAGTGGCTTAATCGTATACGGCAAGTTGAATGTATGCGCAGTCATTTCTACATCGAATCCCCTGTTCACTACACTTTCTTGAAAACCATCAATTATTTGCCCTGTCATTAAGTTCATTCCTAACGAAAAAAGGGTTTCTTTCGTTTGGTCGCTGGCGTATGTAACTTTAAAATTCACGCCTAGCCATGGTGTTAAAATTGTTTTTGTCCTGTCGTTAACCCGAACTTTCTCAAAGAGATGTACAATCGAACCTTGCTGCTTAGTCACATTGAATACTTGATTGAGCCGATAGGAACCGAAATGAACAACTTCCCCTCGTACATCTTCACGTACATTTGTCGTATCCGTAATGAATGTGAGTTGTGCTGGACAAGGGACGGCACCCGTTGTCTCAACATATTGCCAGTAAAATGGACGATTCATCATTTTTTTATCCATTTCAATTGTCAATTGAACACGCATAAAATTCCCCGCATCCTCGGTAATCACACATTGGTTTTCTTGGAAAAATCGATGCAAGTATGCATGGATTTGCTGAGGGTACATGGAGAGCCTCCGTTTCAAATGGATAGTTTGTATGAAGTAAGAATTGCATCTAATTCTCCTACAACTTTTTCGAACACGTCAATTTTCGTATGCAATAAGTCTACAATATGATCATCAATTGTATCCTGAATTGCTAAGTTATAAATATGGACATCATTCGCTTGTCCCAACCGATGAACACGGCCAATACGTTGTTCCAATTTCATCGGATTCCACGGCAAGTCGTAGTTAATGACGTATCGGCAAAATTGCAAGTTGATGCCTTCACTTCCTGATTCCGTAGCAATCAACACTTGGGCATTCTGTTGAAACAGCTGTTTCATCCAGTCCCGTTTACTTTTACTGAACTTCCCGTTGAATAAAACACTCGTAATCCCTTTTTCATATAAATAAGCTTGCAAGAAATTTTGCGTCGCTCGGTATTCAGTAAAAATGATCACTTTATCATTTGCTTGTTGAATGAGTTCAAACGTCTTTTCTGCTTTCGCATGTAATTGAAGAGCTGCTAGCTTTTCAACAATTTGATCGATTGCTTGCAAGTCTTCATGGCGTGTACATTTTTCACGCATATTCATTAACGTGTATTGAACGGCTTCCTTACTACTACACATTTCTCGTTGGAGTGTAATAATTGAAAAGGCGTCAGAGAACAAAGATGAATTCGTCTTTAAGTGCGTAATCATGCTGTAAATGTCTCTTTCGATGTCCGAAAACGTTATTGGAATAATGGCAACATGTCGGTCTGGCCACTCAATCCCTGTTGCCTCTCTTGTATTTCGCACCATCACTTGATTGACCAATTCTTTTAAGAACTCTTCATGCTCTACATCATGTTTGCTTGCTGAAAAAGCGGTTCGAAATGTTTCATAATTCCCAAGGTGGCCAGGTTTCAATAACGTGATTAAATAGAACAGTTCAAACACATCATTTTGAATAGGGGTAGCTGTTAATAGCAAGCAAAACTTTTTCTTTAGTTGTTGAACAAATTCATAGTTCTTTGTTTGATGATTTTTTAATTTATGTGCTTCATCAACAATGATTAAATCAAAGTTTTGTGCATAAATCTTTTCTTTATGTGGACTCCTTTTTGCCATATCGATACTAGTGACAACAATATCACATAAGCTTAAGTCATATTTTTTATTGTATTGCATAGCTGGGATATGAAATTTCCGATTCAATTCATCAATCCATTGGTTTACAAGTGACGCAGGCGCTAATATAAGTGCTTTTTTCACAAGTCCCCGCACTAAGTACTCTTTTAAAATGAGACCGGCTTCAATGGTCTTCCCAAGTCCGACTTCATCTGCCAAAATCGCTTTTCCATTCATCCGTTCGATAACGGTTTCAGCTACTTCCAATTGATGTTTAAACGGTTGTAGATGTGGCAAGAATTTTGGACATTGCAAACCGCGAAAGTCCTTTATTAGCGATGTTTTAACAACATTATATGCCATTTTGTATAGGGTCCAGCTATCTGATTTTGCTCCATTCTCCAACCGTTCACTAAACTGATCTTTCCATTCAGACGATCGTACAATTAACATAAACATCCCCTCAGTAATTGTTATCATTTGTCCACTAACGATTTCACTTAGAATGTCCACAAATACTGTTCCTATGTTTTATTTTTAAAATTGCTATAAGAAATTGTTGAATTTATGCATAAATAATTACCTACCACTCGCACACACTACAACGTGTACCCATTACAGTAGAAAGGTGGCGCAAAACATTGTCTAGAATTTTACCGACACCCGACGACTCCGCAAATGACGTGGAACGGTTGAAGAAAACCATTGATAATAAGCGGAAAGCGGAAGAGGCGATGAAATACGCAGAAGGTGCTGAGCTTGCTGCGATTCAAGAAAAGAACGAGCGTAGAGAAGAAGCAATGAAGAACTTCGGTAAATATTAGGTAAGTTGCAACAGTGAATTCACACCTTCCATTATGTAGAAATGGAAGGTTTTTTTACTTAAATTAATAAAAATGTTGAGAATAATTATGTATTTATGCATTATATTTATTCCTTAAATAGGAATTAAAAAATATTTTCAAACCGATAAACACGATTAAATCAACGTTTTCAATTATCTTTGATGAAAATAAATATTTATAGATGTTTTAAAAAATGTCTAGCGGCTATACAGTGGATGTAAGATCAAAACTACTAAACAAGGAGAGATTTGTATTATGGCACAAAACAACAACAATCAAAACAACCGTAGCAAAATGTCCCTTGAAGAAGCAGGTCGCAAAGGTGGAGAAGTAACAGCTCAAAACCATGATCGCGGATTTTACGAAGAGATCGGCCGCAAAGGCGGAGAAGCAACAGCTCAAAATCATAACAGTAGTTTTTACGAAGAAATCGGTAAAAAAGGTGGCGAGGCAACTGCCCAAAACCATGATCGTTCGTTCTATGAAGAGATTGGTCAAAAAGGCGGAGAAGCTCGCGCGGAACAGAACAATAACTATAATTCCAATAACAACAACTCTAACAGAAATTCCTAAAACAGTTTAGCTAATCCCCCTACTAAACGCAATATTGGAGACAGGTAAAAGCGACAGTATTGTAGCTTTCACCTGTCTCTTTTTAGTCTATTGTTAGCCACTTGTGAATTTTTGTACCAAGTGATACCAATTGCTTTTCAACAAGAAAGTCATTATACTACAATTATACTTTGAAAACCAAAACTGTTTATTTAGTTTTATTGCATAGGAGGAGGATACATGAAAGCTCGGATTATGAAAGCTTTCCTGGAGGAAATTCATGAGAAAAGCATGAAGTTCACAATGGATGATTTGGCAAAACGACTTGGGATTAGTAAACGGACATTATACGAGCATTTTTCGTCTAAAACTGAAATCCTTGACGCAATCATTGATTCAACACTACAGGAATTTGACGAGAAAACAGCTGCAATCGTTCAGAACCCCCACTTGACGCTCATTGAGAAGATAAAATGCGCCATTACAGTTGTTCCAAAATACAATGACTTCTACAATTGGAAAATTCTTGAGCAAATGAAAAAGTCACATCCTGCCCAATGGCAACGCGTCCATACCGCAATAAATGAATGGGATGCATTACGGGAGTTAATTGAAGAAGGCATTCGACAAGGTGAAATTGTCGACCAAAATGTGCCTCTCCTCATGAAACTGATCATTGACGCCACGAATTCGACGCTTGACCGACAATTTTTCTTTGAAAATCGTATTACTGTTTCAGAAGCATTGGATGCTATAGTGGATGTGCTGCTAAACGGTATCATTAGAAAGAACGTGTAGTAAAAGACCGACGAAATGAGCGGTTTTTTTTGCCGCCACGGAAAACCAATAAAACAATAGTAGTTTTATCGTTTCAACATTATATAGAAAGTGAGATGGAATTATGGACCTCCGCATATGCGAGGTTACCGCTGAAAATTGGATGCAAATCGCTTCCTTATCAGTGAATGACAATCAGAAAGATTTTATTGAAAGCAATTTATTTTCATTGGCACAATCAAAGTTTGAACCTGAATGGCAGTCTGTCGGCTTATATGATGGGCAAAAACTTGTTGGGTATGCAATGCATGGAAGGGATCGGGTAAATGGTGAGGTTTGGTTAGACCGTTTCATGATTGACCAGTCGTGCCAAGGTCAAGGCTACGCAAAACGATTCCTTATGCTTCTTCTTGAGGAAATGAAAAGAAGTTATCAACCAGATGTGATTTTTCTTAGCGTCTCTCCTGAAAACGAAAAAGCTAAACATGTATATGAGCAACTAGGCTTTACGTTAAACGGAAAAATTGACGATGTCGGGGAATTCCCTTGCCTCATCATGGAACTAGTCATACAAAGGAGTACGACAACATGAGCACGACTTCAAACAAACTGAATCGACTGGATACTGAACCAGTTGGTCGGATATTTTTACGCTATTTAATTCCTTCCATGATTGGAATGGCGTTAATGGCGGCGAATATTGTCGCGGATGGCATTATGGTTGGGAATCGATTAGGTGCAGAAGCACTTGCAGGTGTAGGTATCGCATCCCCCGTCTACACGCTCTTTTTTGCCATTTCGTTATGGATTGGGATTGGCGCTGCGACAAAATATTCTCATTCAATGGGTGAAAAGAAAATTCGAGAAAGCCGTATTGTCTTTACACATGCTCTGCTCTCCATTTTTGTCTTTACAATTGTTATTGGGTTGTTAGCATTTACTTTCCGAAATCCTCTTGCATTTGCACTTGGGGCAAATGCTTCAACGCTTCCGTATGTCGCCGATTATCTACACGTCATTTTGCTGTTCGGTTTTATATTCACGGTTGAAAACACTTTTAGCGTGTTCGTCAGAAACGATGGTGCACCAACTCTGGCCATGACAGGATTAGTCGTCACTTCTGTCGTCAACATCGTGCTAAATTACATCTTTTTATATGTATTCAATTTTGGTGTCAGTGGAGCTGCATTTGCAACAATTCTTGCATCGTTTTTAGGAATGCTCGTTTTGGCTACGCACTTTTTCAGAAAATCGAATAACTTGAAACTCGTACGATGTGCGTTCAATAAAAAGCTATTTGTAGCTATTATCGTAATTGGTTTTCCAAGCTTTCTAGCCGAAGTCGGCATTTCGGTTTTCACCATTTCTCATAATATCGCCTTTGAACGGGCGGCCGGAACAGAAGGTGTCGCCGCCTTCTCCATATTGAACTACGTCCATGGCGTCATGCTTATGCTCTTTCTTGGAATGGGCGGAGCAATTCAGCCGCTCATCAGTTATTACCATGGAGCTGAAAACGTCAAACGAATGCGTTCGACAGTACTCTATGCTACAGCAACTGTCATTGTTGCAGGCATTGTATTTTTCTCTATTGGTCAATTTGCCGCAGAACCAATCGTTTCGATTTTTGGTGACTTCCCTGAAGAAGTTACTTCTCTTGCTGTCACGGGCATCCAATTATTTTTCATTGCCTATCTATTTACGGGCACAAACTTCGTTATGATGACTTATTACCAATCCGTCGGCAATGTCCGTATTGCAACCATGATGACCGCATCACGAGAAATCATCGTTATGCTCATCTTCCTTCTCATATTGCCGCCCCTCTTCGGACTCAACGGCATATGGCTAGCTATCCCTGCATCAGAATTCCTCGTTTTTGCGAGCGTATTCATCTATCAAATGACCACAGGTAGGAATAAATAACTAATTTTAAGGTGCCAGTCCCCAAAACAATTCAGAATTGTTTTGGGGACTGGCACCGTATTACTGTGACTTTAGGATGTCTTTTTAGGATGGATGCTGGAAATTGTTCATCGATTGCACCGTGTAAGAGACGTTTGTATGCATCGTTTTTGGATGTACCTGAGATAAGCAAGAGGATTTCCTTGCTTTCCATAATGGTTGCAATGCCCATTGATATTGCCTTTTTGGGTACTTCGTCAAGTGAATTGAAGAAAAGCTGATTGGCTTGCCTTGTCGATGGGGTCAAGTCAACAACATGTGTTCTGGAGGAAAAAGATGTTCCAGGCTCATTAAAACCAATATGCCCATTTTTCCCTATCCCAAGAACTTGCAAATCAATACCCCCAGCTTGTTGTATGCGTTCTTCGTATTTTTGAGCTTCTATAAGATGATCAACGGCATCTCCTTTTGGGATATGTGTTTGTTCTTTTCGTAGATTAATCTTACTAAACAAGTTTTTGTCCATATATGTGTGGTAGCTTTGTTCATGCGTCTCAGCTAAGCCGATGTATTCATCCAAATTAAATGTGTTCACTTCCTTATAAGAAGTCATGTTATGAACATGATCTTGAACGAGCTTTTCGTATAATCCACTTGGTGTACTTCCCGTCGCAAGTCCGAGCACTGTAGTAGGATGCTCTCGTACCTTTTGAATAATGATTTGCGCTGCCAATTGACTCATTTCTTCGTATGTTTCTAGCTCAATGATTTTCATGGCACTCTCCTTTTGCAGTATAAGCAAGCACTCCCCGACAAAACGTCTTAACTACTTGATTGCTTTCATTTAGAATGACAATATCTGCATCCTTCCCAATCGCAAGGCTTCCTTTTCGATCAAAAACATTCACTTGTCTTGCAGGGTTTTCTGAAGCCATCATAATTGCATCCGCTAAACTACAACCTGTATACGTCATCATATTCTTCACAGCGTTCACCATTTTGAGTACACTTCCTGCTAACGCCCCATCCTCTAACATAGCTGTTTCACCAGTCACTGTTACTTGCTGTCCGCCCAAGTCGTATACGCCATCCCCTAAATATTTTGCACGCATCGCATCCGTAATTAAGATTAGCCCTTCTTTCCCTTTCTGTTTGAAAGCGAGTTGCACCATTTCAGGTCTTACATGAATACCATCTACGATGATTTCCGCTCGCATTTCATTGAACAAGAATGCTGCTCCAACTGTTCCGGGTTCCCGATGATGCAGCCCCCTCATTTGGTTGTATAGATGTGTTACACATGTCGCACCTACCTCCACAGCAGCACGAACTTCTTCAAAAGTTGCATCCGAATGACCGATGGAAGTGATCACACCATGGCGAGTTAATAGCTCTACGACAGGCAGCCCATCTGTTTGTTCGGGGGCTAATGTCACTTGCTTAATATGACCACCGGCAAGCGATAACCACTCCTTCAGTTGATGCCGATCATGAGGGCGTATGTGTTCCAGCGGTTGGGCTCCAGCTCGCGCAGGGTTAATGAATGGACCTTCCAAATGTATACCTACTATTTCAGCTTGACCTTCAGGTTGAATACCCTCTATAAAATCCTTTACATTGACTAGCGCTTTTTCAATATGATCGTTTGATGAAGTGATTGTTGTCGCCAAAAAACTTGTCGTTCCTTCTGACGGTAGTACATTTGCAATCGTTTCTAACGCTTCTACCGTGGCATCCATTGTATCTGCATCTGCCGCACCGTGAATATGAATATCTATAAATCCAGGTATAATTTTATCATTCGACATAAGTTCAAACACTTGGTAACAGTTATCATGGAAACTTTCTTCCCATATTCCTAAATCAACAATTTTATCCCCTTCAACCTTTACGTAGCCATTTGCTTCAAACTTTCCGTTTACATATAGCTGCGCACCCTTCAACAAGATCTTATTGTCTGTTACAGTCATCTTTTCTATCCTTTCTCATCTCACAGTCTACAAAAAAACACAGTCGTCAAATGGACATGACCTGTGTCTGGATAAAATCTACTCGTGCAAATGTTAACGGATTCAGCTGACTCACATTACACCGATTCTTATAAAAATAGATTGGAAATCTCTTTCGCAACAGCTATTTTTTCACTCGATAACTCTTTCATCGGTTGACGGCAATACCCAGCGTCCACACCTTTATCTTTTAAGATTTCTTTTAATGTCTGATACAACCCGTTGTCTAGAACAGCTGTTATCAAGTCATTTGTAACATGTTGAATTGCTCTCGCTTCCTCAATTTTCCCTTGCTGGGCAAGTTCAAAAATTTGCCTAGCTCTCTTTCCATTCACATTGAATGTGCTTCCGATCGCTCCGTCTACACCAAGGACTGTCGCAGATAAAAGCATTTCATCAAAACCTGCATAAATCAGTTTATCGGGGAATGTCTTGCGCATTCTTTCCAATAAATAAAAGTCGCCTGCTGTAAATTTCACACCGATGATTTTTTCATTTTCAAATAGTTCTTCAAACTGACTCAAACTCATGTTGACGCCTGTCAAAAACGGGATGGAGTAGATGATCATTTTATTATCAACGGCATTGATAATACTGTTGTAATATTGTTTAATCTCTTCAAAATCAAATTTATAGTAAAACGGCGTAACAGCCGACAGCGCACCATACCCTAAATCGGTTGCATATTTTGCAAGTTCAATAGCTTCCTTTACATTCACTGAACCTACTTGGGCAATCAATTGCACTTGATCCTTTACTTCATCTTTTGTGATTCGGAAAATCTCTTTTTTCTCTTCTGTAGAGATCATGAAATTTTCTCCGGTACTCCCGTTAACATACAATCCGTCAACTTTATTGACATCCACATTATAGCGGATGATTTCACGTAACCCTTTTTCGTTAATGTTGCCATCTTGGTCGTAAGATACCATTAGCGCAGTAAATAAGCCCTTCAAGATGCCTCTCCCCCTACTCCATTAATTTCAGTTCTGCTATTTTTCCGACAAAACGTTTTGTAATCTCCATTGGTCGTGTAATGGCCGATCCAATAATACAACCGTGTGCACCTGCCATCATTGCTTGTTCAACATCCTCAAGCGTCCAATATCCACCTTCCGCCATAACGGGTGTAGGCAATTGATCACTTAGGGACTTAACTAGTTCAGTATTTGGCAAGGCGACGTTTTTCGTGTAATCGGTGTAGCCACAAAGTGTCGTAGCGATTAAATCAACCCCTAGTTCACTTGCTTTTTTTCCTTCTTCAAATGTAGATATGTCCGCCATGATCAACACGTTAGGATACGTATTTCTAATGTCCACATAAAATTCTTCAAGCAATTGGCCATTTGGTCTTACCCGATTTGTTCCGTCAATTGCAACAATCTCTGCACCTGCCTCAACAACTTCTTGCACTTCCTTCATCGTGGCAGTAATATAGATTGGACTATCCGGGTAATCCTTTTTCACGATTCCAATGACCGGAAGTTCAACTTCTTGTCGAATGGCAGTAATATCTTCAAATCCATTTGCCCTTATACCAACAGCCCCACCACGTTTTGCTGCAAGAGCCATTTTGGACATGATAAATGAACTGTGTAACGGCTCGTCTGCTAAAGCTTGACAAGAAACAACCAGGCCTCCTCTAAGTTCTTCTATCAGTTTGTAATTGTCCATCTGCTAACTCCCTTACAACGAATATTTCACTCCATTTGTTAATACAGTTTGCTGGAGGTATTTTCTGAAATCTTCATCTTAATTGATTTTGCTTCTTCCACATTTTTCATTGCCAATCCTGTACATACAAGGTCAATTAGATATAACTGCGATATTTTCGATACGAGCGACCCGCTATCCAACGGACTTTCCTTTGCGGAAGATAAAAGTACGACATCTGCAAATTTTGTTAACGGTGATTTTGCATAACTTGTCAATGCAATAATTGTCGCGCCATTTTCTTTTGCTGCACTTACTGCATCTACGATATCTTTTGTACTCCCTGTCAAACTAATTGCCACAACAACCGTATTGTTGGTCATCGAAGCTGCACGCATCACTTGGAAATGAGAATCCGTAATGACCTCAACATTTTTCCCAATACGCATTAGACGATTGTGCATGTCCAAGCCAGCAATGCCCGAAGAGCCAATACCAAACAACACAACATCCTTTGAACTTGCAATCCGTTCAATCGCTTCATCCAACGATTTTTTACTTACAATCTCCGATGAATCGGAAATTGCTTGGATTGCACTATTTTTAATCTTACCAATATACGTCTCTCCACTGTTGTCTTGAGAAGCGGAAGACACTTCTTGTGCAAACAGTAATTTAAACTCCTGAAACCCTTTTAACTGCAGCTTGCGAAAGAATCGTAAAATTGTCGCCTCTGCCACTTCACAAGCCTCTGATAACTCCGTCAATGAGCAATAAAGAACTTGATCGGGATGTTCTTGTATATAGTCATAAATCTTCAATTCAGATTTCGTAAAAGTAGGTTTATATTGTTCCATCAGAATAGAAGGTTTGCGTGCATTTCCATTCTCAAAATAACTTGTAGACATGTTCAATACTCCCCCTCATTCGAATTTGAACTGAAAGAAATTTTGTGCCGCCCCTAATAACTGGGCACGATTCCCTTGTTCTGCAAGCTTTATCTGTACATTCCTCGCATGACTCATCATGAGTTTAGGATAAAGTGCATCCTTAATCGCTTCTAGAAAACGATCCCCTTGTTCAGAGATGCCACCGCCGATAACAACCAACTGGGGATCCAAAAAGTGAATAATTGATTTCAAACCGATGGTCAAATCGTCTAACCATCTCTCATATACTTGTAAACTTTGTGCATCGTTTACATGAATCCTTTGAAAAAATTCCGTTAAGGAGAGAGGTTCATTCAACCTATCAGATACAAGCATTTGTAGTGCCCGACTCGAAGCATATTGTTCATAGCATCCATTCATTCCACAAGAACAGGGCTTGCCATTTGGATAGAGATTCATGTGTCCAATTTCACCAGCAGAGTATGCACTTCCTGTATAGACTTTACCGTTTAATGAAATCGCTCCGCCAATACCAGTACCTAACGTGATGCAAATAAAATTATCAATCCCTTGAGCGGCTCCTTTCCAATGCTCTCCAATCGCTGCACAATTTGCATCGTTTTCAACAACTACTGGCAAATTCAAGTGTTCGGTAATCATTTCTTGCACGTGTAAACCTGTGTACGCTGGTATATTATCGGAGGCATAAATTACCCTGCCTCGGTCATCGACTTGTCCAGCAGTACTGACAGATACACCAACAATCGGCCAATCCCTCTGTAGCTCTTTAGCAGTCGCGATGACATTTCGAACAACTTGTAAGCCGCCTAAATGAGCATGTGTATGTAAAGAGGAGGAAAAAAGGATTTCCCCCTGTTCATCTACTACACCATATTTAATTGATGTGCCACCAATATCGAAAACAGCTATCAGCATATAACTTCTCCTCTACATGTATCCTTTATTTACTCAGTAAGTTTGGTAGAAATAGAACGATTTGCGGAAAAAGTGTAATGAGTACCAAACAGACTAGTAATGGAACGATAAACGGAATTACACCACGCGTAATGACCGAAACGGGTATGTTTCCTACTCTCGAAACCACAAACAGAGCCATCCCCATCGGAGGGGTTAGGATGCCGATCATTAAGTTTAAGATGACGATAATGCCAAAATGGATTGGATCAATACCCGCTGTCAGTATGACGGGTATTAATATAGGGACGAGCAAGATTAATAATGCTAACGATTCGATGAACATCCCTAAAAAGATTAGCAACAGATTAATGAGCAACAAAAGCATGAGCGGATTGTCTGATATGGATAAGAAGAAATTCGCAACCGTTATTGCCACTTGTTCATGCACAATCATTTGGCCAAAAAATTCCACACCTATAATCATTAATACGGCAACACCTGTTAGCTTCATGGAATCTACTACGTTAAGGAAGAACTTCTTTAATGTCAGTTCTTTATACACAAAAAACCCTAAGAACATTGCATACAATGTCGCAATAACTGCTGCTTCAGTCGGTGTGAATTGCCCTGAGAAAATACCACCAATAATAATAACTGGTGTCAGCAACGCCCAAATGGCCCGTTTAAAATAAAACCATCTTTCTTTCGCTGTCGCTTTAGGTGCTTTTGCATAGCCTCTCTTTTTTGCAAACGTATACGCAACAACCATTAACGAAAACGTCATGAGCAATCCAGGCAAAACACCTGCTAAAAACAACTTTGTAATGGATTGATCGGAAATAACCCCATAAATGATCAGCGGGATACTCGGTGGAATAATCGGTCCGATAATGGCTGAAGCTGCTGTCAAACCACCGGAATAGTCATCATCGTATTTCTCATCTCTCATCGACTTGATTTCTAATTGACCTAATCCTCCAGCGTCCGCTAACGCCGAACCAGACATTCCTGAAAACATCAAACTTGCTAAAATGTTTACATGCCCAAGTCCACCGGTAAAATGACCAACGAGGGATTTTGCAAAAGCAAAAATGCGTTGTGTAATGCCTGAAGAATTCATTAGTGTACCTGTTAGGATAAAAAACGGAACCGCTAATAACGCAAAACTATCAATACTGTCAATAAGTCTAGCTCCAGAAAAGAACACTAACGACCAATCCGTGACGACGAAATAAGCGAGTGCAGCAACGATTAGTGTGAAACCTACCGGCATTCCTAAAAACAATAGGAGGAGCCAGCCAATGAATATGAATAATACACTCACTTACTTCACCTCGTTTTTGTTTCTAATTTCTTGGATATTCCGTTCAAGTAAACGATATAACATCAGGACGGACAATAACGGTAATGCCATATACATATACGCATAGGATATACCGAGCGAAACGATTTGGACAGGTACTTTACGCATTGCCATTTCGTATCCGATGTAGCCCATTGCGATTATGACAATCGCAATGGTCGCTTGAAATAAATAGTTAATAATCGTTTGGATACGTCTTGGGAATTTCTTCACAAAATAATCAATGAACACATGACCATTTTCTTTAATACCAATGGAAACGGATAAGTAACCGACATACACAAAGATAAATTTTGCAAGTCCTTCTGACCAAGTTAGTGGGTTGTCTACTACTTGACGAGAGAAGATTTGTAATGCCAAAACGACTAACATGATGATGAAAAGAATTCCGCCAACGATCTCTTCCAAGTTACGCATAAACTTTTTCATTCTTTTCACCTAATTTTTTATTTATTTGCATCCTGGATTTGTTGTAAGTACTGTTCTCCCTCATCACCGATGGCTTTTAAGTAATTCGGGTATGCTTCTGCAACAGCTTTTTTGAATGGCTCTAAATCCGGTTTCGTTACAGTAACGCCTGCATCTTCAAACTTCGAGACCAATGTTTCTTCTTCATCCATGAAAAGGCTTGTGTGATATTCCGCTGCTTCTTCAATGCCTTTTTCTAAAATGCTTTGTAAATCTTCCGGTAGACTTTCCCACTTTTTATTGCTCATCACATAGTTTGCATCGTTCACTACATGGTTCGTCAACGCTAAATATTCCTGCACTTCGTAGAACTTCTGGGCGTTAATTGTTGATAATGGATTTTCCTGTGCATCTACCGCATTCGTTTGTAAAGCTAAATACACTTCCGTGAAAGCCATTGGCGTTGGAGAGGCTCCCGTGTATTTTGCATAGTCCAGCAATGTATCCACTTCAGGCACGCGCAATTTTAGCCCTTTCATATCTTCCAACGATTCAATTGCACGGTTAGAAGTCGTTTGACGCGTTCCATTATATGCAGTCTTCATAATTTTCCAGTTGTAATCTGTAAGGAGTTCTTCATGCAAATCTTTTCCGTACTCTGTTTCATAAACCGCTTGAAGTGCATGGTCAAAATCATCAACAATATACGGTAAATTCATTAACGACGCGCGTGGTACCCATGTTCCAAATCGTCCTGTTTCTGCAAAAGTAAGATCCAGGCTACCTGCTTGAACTTGCTCCAGCATTGCTCGATCATCCCCTAACTGAGAATTCGGGAACAACTTAATCGTCAAACGTCCATCACTTTCTTTGTCAACATACTCTGCTAATTTTTCAGCAGCTTTGTACTCATTTTGCTGATTGCCTGCTACCATTCCAAACTTCAATTCATAAGATTCCTTGGCATCCCCTTTACTTGTGCTACCCGAATCCCCTTCATCCGAACAAGCAGCGAGTCCAAACAGCAGTACGAGTGATGCCCCAAATTTTGCAAGTCCCTTTTTCATATTCTCTTCCCCTCACCTTTACATGTATTGTTTGTTACGTGAAACAACAAGTCTAGTCTTACGAATGAAACAAGTAGCTCGCCTCGTCATCCCCCTTCATTGAAAACGTTTTCAAATTTCATTAATCTGATTCTACTAAATTGATAGTTTACTGTCAATGTTATTTTAATTTATGACGTTTAACTTTCAAAAAGAACGGTGCCAGTCCCCAAAACAATTCCGAATTGTTTTGGGGACTGGCACCTTTTTGATCTGTAACCTGCTGTTCATTCTCCGTTCATGTTGGAGGATTACTATAAAGACAACAAAAGATTACGGAGGCGATGTTCATGAAGTTAGCTTGGAAGGAAATGAAAAAAAGTAAATCAAAATTCCTTATTCTTGGCTCAATAATTTTCTTAGTTAGTTTTTTAACATTCATCATCTCAGGACTTGCGAACGGGCTATCGCAAGACAACGCAGCGCTCATTAAAGACCTACCGAGCGGCCACTTTTACTTAGATGAAGCTGCCGATGGTACGTATAATTTATCTAAAATTGACGAAGACGTGCAGGCAAGCGTACTTAAAGAACATCCAGAGGCGACTGCATTTTCCATTCAAATGGGGTTTGTCAACGATGCGGAAGATAAACAACATAGTGTCGCTTTCGTTACATCGACTGATTCGGATTTGTTTGAGGGCGTGAAAGACGGAGAAATTGTCCTCGATCGCTCACTTGAAAAAGAAGGTATTCAAGTTGGAGATGTATTGACGAATAATCAATTTAGCGGCTCATTTACTGTTGCTGGGTTTGTCGATCAAAAGAAATATAGTCATGCCCCTGTCGCTTATATTCATATGACAAACTATCAAGAAATGTATCGTGTCATGGAGATGCAGACATTGTTTATTCCCGGTCAAGATGCACCAGTAATAGGTGGCCTTGATTCATTTACGAATAAAGGGTTCTTGAACACGATTCCAAGCTATAACGCAGAGCAAATGTCATTGAACATGATTATTTGGTTTCTTGTCATCATTAGCGGAATGCTCTTTGCAATTTTCTTCTATATGATGAATGTCCAAAAGATTGGCTTATACGGGATACTAAAAGCAATCGGCATGAAAACCATCTCACTGTTTCAGATGATCTGGTATCAAATGCTTGCGATTACAGCCGTTGCATTGCTACTTTCCATTCTCTTTAGTCAAGGATTCAACTTGTTAGCACCGGAAGGGATGCCTTTTGCGTTGACTGTGGACACTATACTCATCTTGTCAGCTGTATTTTTAGTTGTCGGGTTCATAGGCGCGACAATTTCAGGTTTGCAAATTAAAAAGATCGAACCGCTTCAAGCGATTCAACAAGGAGAGATGTAAAATGTCAGCATTCAAAATTGAAGACGTTACGAAATCCTTTCCAAACGGTGAAATTGAAGAGAAAGTATTAAAAGGGGTCAGTTTAGCATTGCAGGAAGGTGAAATTACAGCACTTGTCGGTCCTTCTGGTTCTGGTAAGTCCACGATTTTGACAATTGCAGCTGGCTTGCAAAAAGCGTCAGGTGGCCAAATTTTGTTTGACGGCAAAGATTTGACAACGATGAGCCAAGAGGACATCCGTAAAATACGGTCCAGCGAATTCGGTTTCGTCTTTCAAGCATCACACCTCGTGCCTTTCTTGACTGTCGAAGAACAATTGGAACTGATGCTCGACGTGTCTGAAACGAAGATGGAGAGAAAACAACAAAAGGAAGAGATTGTTAACATTCTTAAACTCGTTGGCATGGAGCATCGAAAAGATGCCTATCCCCCTTCATTATCCGGTGGAGAAAAACAACGCGTTGCCATCGCACGTGCCATCATCCACAAACCGAAAATCTTATTTGCCGATGAACCGACTGCAAGCTTAGATACGAAGCGTAAAAAAGAAGTGATGGAGCTAATCAAGCAACTCACTACATCACTCGGCTTAACAACACTCATGGTCACACACGACGACGAAATGCTCCCATACGCAAACCGTATTATTACAATGCGAGACGGCAAAATCGAATAATAAATTTGGTGCCAGTCCCCAAAACAATTCGGAATTGTTCGGGGGGACTGGCACCTTTTTTCTGTTTGCTTATTTTGCGTTTTCGTCAGGTTGATGGATACCGAAAATATTGCCTTCCGTGTCTACATAATAGCCTTGCCACGCCATACCAGGCAATGCCCCTTTCGGTTTCGCCACTTTCCCGCCATTTTGGAGAATTTTTTCTTCTGTCTCATCATAATGATCGATTCCGATTGTACAGGCGTAAGCATGGAATCCATTACTCAAATCTGGCTCCCCGCTTAATCGAAGCATCAATGCGCCATTTATGCCTGGTTCACTATCGTCGCCTGTGACGACACCGAAATACGGCATTCCTGCGTAATCGCTCCAGTCTTGAAATTCCCACCCAAAGACTTCTCCATAAAAAGCTTTTGCACGCTCCATGTCCGAAACATGGATTTCAAAATGAATGACTCTACCCATTTTCTACGCCTCCCTTGTTTTTTAGGTGCCAGTCCCCAACACAATTCTGAATTGTGCCGGGGACTGGCACTCAATTATTTCTGAACTCGAGTCTTTTGCGTTCATCTTCCAGTTGCAGTGTGTGCAGTATTTCGCGGATGAGTTGTAAGATTTTATCGTCATAATCTGGTGCGAGGATATACCAATAAGAAGCATCACGGACGAAAGCTAGTTTTTCTGTCACATTGGCCCCTTCAAGAAAAGCCCGCATGTTTGCAAGTTCTTGCTCATCTTGACTCCGATTCGGATTGAACGTGTAGCGCTTTTCTGCTACTTCATCCTGATAAGCAACAACGCCTAACCCATCTAACGTTGGCAATGCAATTGCTTGTTGCCGCTCGTCCATTGCTTGTCTAATGCATGACGCAACGTCGACAACTTCCTTTTGAAACGTCTCTCTTAACCGACTTCTTATCGGTTCCCGTACTCGATCAAATTCATCAGTAAGAAACTCTTCTATCTCGTTGGTGATTCTTTCTTCATCTGTACCTGGCCAAAAACGTTCAAGTAGTTCTACATGCGGAACAGAAGTCGCCATTTGTAAAAATTCATCCAGTGAACGCGCCATTAAGCGAATGGGTGGATCATCAGTAGGCGTGACGCATACGATTGGTGCTTCTGCTAAATTGGAAATCCTTCCAAAGTCAGTTAGAAAGCCAAAATGTATACCATCCCCACCTGTATTGGCAAATGGAATAACGTCAATCGGTGTAATTGCATACGCATATTGCGTCTCGATTGGGATCAAACCAATTAAATCTAATGTCATATTCTTCTTTCGCAATTCTTGTTCCAAACGCACGAGTTTTGCTACATCCTCAGGAATTTTTAGAGCACCATATTCATCCGCGAGCATCTTCCATATCCCCCTTCTTCCCGTCTACATTACAATTCTCCAACCGTTCTTCAAAATCCTTCTATGCTTTGATAAAACAAATTAGTATATCTGGATTGCGAGTAAAGACTTTTGTATACTAAAAAAAGAAATGATTTAATTATCAAATAAAAAGGAGTGACATCCATGGAACTTGGTGCCTTTTCAAATAGTTTAACTGTAAAAGACCTCAACAAATCAATCACTTTTTACGAAAAATTAGGATTTCAAGCTATGGGCGGAAACGCTACAGGTGGTTGGATTATCTTAAAGAACGGCAGTTGCATCATTGGTTTGTTTCAAGGAATGTTTGAAAAGAATATGCTCACCTTCAATCCAGGTTGGAATGAAAATGCAGAAAATCTTGATACGTTTACAGACATAAGAGCATTACAAAATGATCTTAAATCTAAAGGCATTACCTTCATCGCAGAAGCCGACGAATCCACTTCCGGCCCTGCACACTTCATGATTGAAGACCCAGACGGAAACCCCATACTCGTCGACCAACATCGATAAAACGGGTGCCAGTCCCCAAAACAATTCAGAATTGTGTCGGGGACTGGCACCGTTGTAGTATTAAAATATATTATATATAATGGAGAAAAAGAGATGGGAGTATTTGTATGACGACTTATCTTTCGTTGACGGATCATGTATACAATTACATTGTGGAGCAAATAAACAGTGGTACGCTGCAGTCTAACAAGAAAATTAATGAGAACGTCGTGAGTGAGGCTCTGAATGTCAGTAGGACACCTGTGAGAGAAGCACTCATACAACTTGCCTCGGAAGGTTTGCTAGAGAATGTTCCGAGAAAAGGTTTTTTCATTAAAAGTCTTTCGAAAGAAGAAGCAATGGAAACGTATTTTATTATTGGTGCATTAGATGGATTAGCTGCTTCCCTTTCAACCCCATTGCTGAAGGAGAAGCACCTGAAAGAGATGGAGTTTTATATTGAAAGCATTGATTTAGCAATTAACACAGGCAACTTTGCAATGTATCACAAAATGCAGGAGGCCTTTCATCATGTGTATTTATCCCTCTGTCCCAATCAGAGTCTCGTGAATCTATTACTGAAATTAGAAAAGAAATTCTTGAAAAACTTTGAGTGGATGGAAGACCATGAGTGGACTGCAATTAAACTAACTGAAACGAACAATGAACACCGCCACATGTTAGAATTGTTTCGAACGGGCAAGACATCCGAGTTGGAAGTGTTTATGAAAGAAGTACATTGGAATCCTGAAAAAGCGGCACTTTTACCTTTATAAAATAGGCAATCACCAAAAAATTCTGTTCTGAACAGAATTTTTTTATTGAAATCAATCAAATATAATGTACAATATACAATATATTTAAAAGCAAGTATTATTATGCGATACAAAATGATTTGGATTGTATGGAGGTTCTCTATCTTGAATTGTCAAAATTATGAATTAGCACAACGTTTACGTCACGACTTGCATCAGCACCCTGAACTTTCTAACGAAGAAGTATGGACCAAACAGTATTTAATAGACTTTTTGAAAACGCATACATCAAACCTTGAGATTGTCGACAGAGGAAATTGGTTTTACACGATTTACCGTGCAGGTGAAAACAAGCCGAATATCGCATTTCGCGCGGATTTTGATGCGCTTCCAATGGACGAAGTAATTGATCTCCCTTGGGCTTCTAAATTCCCGGGAAAAGCTCATAAATGTGGACATGATGGACACTCTGCAACTTTGGCAGCGTTTGCACTTGAAGTCGACCAAAACGGAGCAGACAAAAATATCTTTTGCCTCTTCCAACCTGCTGAAGAAACAGGAGATGGCGCAATCCAGTGTGTAGATTTCATTCATGAACATAGCATCGATGAAATTTTTGCTTATCATAATATGAGTGGGCTTCCTTACAAATCAGTTGCCATTATTGACGGCACAGCATTGTGTGCATCTAAAGGAATGACAATCCATATGGAAGGTTCTCCAGCACATGCCAGCCAACCTGAACATGGAGTAAATCCTTCTCTTGCTATTGCCAATATTGTTCGAGAAATCCCTTCGTTCATTTCACCGGCAAACAATGAAGGCCTTGTGCTCTGTACGGTTGTTCAAATTGACGTTGGTGAACCTGCTTTTGGACTCTCCGCTTCTAAAGGTGCACTTCGCATGACGATTCGTGCGCTTTACGAGAAGGGATTAGACCAACTACAAGAAAACTTGGAAAACTTTGCAAAAACACAAGCAGAAGAATTTGGTCTTACTGTACGGTTCGACTATAACGATGAATTCCCAGAAACAGTTAACCATAAAGAAAGTGCAGACAAAATTCGCACCGTGGCGACTAACAAAGGGATGGATGTTGTGGAACTACAAGAAGCTTTCCGCGGATCGGAAGACTTTGGCCACTTTACGAAATTAACAAAAGGTGCCTATTGCTTCATCGGAAACGGAGAAGAGTACCCGAATGTCCATACGAGCGAGTATGATTTCCGTGATGAACTAATTGAATCAGGTGTTGAACTTTTTAAAGGATTAGCAGAAATGTAATGGATCAACCAATACGAAAAGGGTTTAGGGGGAATTTTGAATGAAGCAAGAGAAAAAACGTAAAGGATTTAACTATCCACACGTGTATATTATGTTTCTAATCGTTATGCTTCTTGTTGTCGCTTTATCTTGGATTGTACCGAGCGGACAATATGAGCGTGTAGAAGATCCTGTGACAGGAGCAGTAAAATTGAACACGGACGTGTTTAATTACGTCGAGAAATCAGATCCTATTGGATTTATGGACTTCTTTACGGCGCTCCATAACGGTGTCGTCCAATCCGCTGATATTATCGTCATGCTGTTGTTTGCAAGTGGTGCACTTTACATTCTAGAGAAGTCGGATGCAATTGCAGCGGGTATTCATAAACTATTGCGAGTAGCTGAAGGTAAAGAGAAACTAATTATTTTTGTCTTACTAACAGTGTTTGCAATTATGGGTACGATTGGATTTGGTGAAGGTGGAATTCCTTTCATCCCCCTCGCTATGGCGGTTGTCATGGGAATGGGCTATGACCGAATTACCGCCTTTGCTACGTCAACAGTCGGTTTAGCGATCGGTTTCACTGCTGGAGCCGTTAACTTTTACACGACGGGCGTCAGCCAATCTATCGTTGGTTTGCCGATTTACTCGGGTTTAATTTTCAGAATAATCGCATTGGTCATTTTTATCGCCATATCGGTTGTGTACATTCTTCGTTATGCGAATAAAACAAAAGCCGATCCAACAAAGAGTATTGTTGCAGAAGAATATAGCGAGCAATTAGAAAATGCAAAATCTGCCGAGTATGAAGAGGAAGCTTTTACCCTCCCTCGCAAAATTGCATTGTTAGGACTAGTAGGCGTCTTAGTCGGTAGTGCCTTCGGTGCAATCCAACTTGATTGGGGCATGCCTCAATTATCTGCTGTCTATGCAATTTACGCCGTATTCTTAGTCATCATTTTGCGTATTAATCCGAGTGAAGCTGCGACGACTTTCGGGACAGGCGCTGCTAGACTTCTCCCTACTGCACTTGCAATTGGTTTTGCACGTTCGGTCATGATATTAATGACACAAGCACAAATCATTGATACAGCTGTCCATGCATTATCAGGATTATTGAGCAATACAGGCTCTGTTATTACGTTACTTGTACTTTTCCTAGTCGTCATCTTCTTTAATTTCTTTGTCGTCTCAGGAAGCGGAAAAGCCGTCATTCTTATGCCGATTATGGGGCCATTAGGAAAGATTTTAGGTATCAATCAACAAGTAATGGTTGTCGTTTATCAGTTTGGGGACGGTTTTACAAACTACTTATGGCCGACATCTGGTGGATTAATGGCTGCTCTAGGAATGTCCAATGTAAGTTATTCAGCATGGGTTAAGTTTTCAATGAAGTTATTCCTGTTACTACATTTCGCTGCATTTTTATTAATTGTCATTGCAAATTATCTTGGATTAGGACCACACTAATCGGTGCGATTATTCATTGTAATGCCGTAATTTGAGAAAGGCGGACGTGCTAGAACGTGAGCACGACGCCTCTCACTATTTCTACTAGATCCTCAATTATTTTACGAATAAAGGAGAGAACGATAGATGACTACTATTCTTGAAGAAGCAAAGCGCTATGAAGAGCAGATTATTAATGACCGCCGTTATTTGCATCAACATCCCGAGTTAGGTTTCGACCTTCCAAATACGCAAAAGTTCATTCAACAACGTCTTGATGAAATGGGGATTGCACACAAAACGTGCGGTGTCGTTCCTCCTGAAGTGCGTGAAAAATATGCCCGTGCTGGATTTGCGGAACAAGCAAATTGTACAGGTGTAATCGCAACAATCGGTCAAGGCACTCCTTGCATTCTACTTCGTGCCGATATGGATGCATTACCGATTGAAGAAGAAGTAGAAACGACGTTTAAGTCGACAAAACCTGGTCTCATGCATGCATGCGGACATGATTCGCATGTCGCCATGTTGTTAGGCGCTGCTCAAATTTTGAAGAATCGTGAAAATGAATTACAAGGAACTGTAAAATTATTTTTCCAACCCGGTGAAGAATGGGGATACGGTTCAAAACTAATGATTGACGTTGGCGCTCTTGAAAACCCAAAAGTGGATGCTGCGTTCGGGATACACATTATGCCTGACCAGGAAGCGGGCACATTATCCGTGACAAAAGGTACACTGACACAAGCGATGGACACGTACATTGTGGATATTAAAGGTTCTGGCGGTCATAGTTCGCAACCCCATAAGACAATTGACGCCAATATGATCATGAATCAGCTGTACACGAGTTTAAATCTTTTATTCACACGTGAAGTTCCTCCCAATCATAATGTGACGTTTTCAATCGGTTCAATGAACGGTGGGACAGTGACGAATGTCATTCCCGATAAAGCTGTATTGAGTGGAAATATGCGGAGTTATGATCAAACAACACGTGATCATCTGTGTAGTCGCATTCCTGAAATGATAGACCACACGGTGAAAGCTTGGCGTGGTGAGTATAGCACAACAGAATTCCACACTCCGACAACGTACAACGATCCTGGGTTCATTGATGAGATTAGCGCGGCTTTACAAGATGTGGTGGGTCTAGACAATCTGATAGACAACGGGCCAATGAGCGGATCAGAAGATTTTTCGTATATTTCTCAGCTTGTCCCTTCTGCATTTGTCGTTTTAGGCACTGGAAAAGAAGGCGATGCGCCTGTCCACAATCCACGCATGAAGCAAGACGAAAGCATCTTTAAATACGGGGCTGCTTTACATGCAAGTGTTGCAATTGAATGGTTGAAAGGACAGCACAAGGCATAATGACAGCATAGGTGACGTTGATTAGATAAATTTGTTTACTATTTTGTACTGTGCCGTTTTGAAACTGCTTGGAATCAAGGTTTGTTACCTTGGTTTTATGCAGTTTTTTTGTTTTTTGATGTGTTGGGGTTATATATATTGTGAAGTGAAGTGAAGTGATGCGCAGCGAGCGTTGTGATGCGAGCGCGTTATGTTGCGATACGACCGGGTTATGTTGTGATGCGACGAGGTTACGTTGTGATGCGAGCGCGTTATGTTGCGATACGAACGGGTTACGTTGTGATGCGACGAGGTTACGTTGCGATGCGCAGCGAGCGTTGTGATGCGAGCGCGTTATGTTGCGATACGAACGGGTTATGTTGTGATGCGACGAGGTTACGTTGTGTTGCGCAGCGAGCGTTGTGTTGCGAGCGCGTTATGTTGCGATACAACCGGGTTACGTTGCGATGCGACGAGGTTACGTTGTGATACGCAGCGAGCGTTGTGTTGCGAGCGCGTTATGTTGCGATACGAACGGGTTACGTTGTGATGCGACGAGGTTACGTTGCGATGCGCAGCGAGCGTTGTGTTGCGAGCGCGTTATGTTGTGATACGAACGGGTTACGTTGTGATGCGACGAGGTTACGTTG
>NZ_JAUBDI010000017.1:58257-74784 GCF_033253735.1 Sporosarcina saromensis
GATACGAACGGGTTACGTTGTGATGCGACGAGGTTACGTTGCGATGCGCAGCGAGCGTTGTGTTGCGAGCGCGTTATGTTGTGATACGAACGGGTTACGTTGTGATGCGACGAGGTTACGTTGCGATGCGCAGCGAGCGTTGTGTTGCGAGCGCGTTATGTTGTGATACGAACGGGTTACGTTGTGATGCGACGAGGTTACGTTGTGATGCGCAGCGAGCGTTGTGTTGCGAGCGTGTTATATTGTGATACGACCGGGTTACGTTGCGATGCGCAGCAAGCGTTGTGATGCGAGCGCGTTATGTTGTGATACGAACGAATTACGTTGTCTTGCGAGCGCGTTATGTTGCGATACAACCGGGTTACGTTGTGATGCGAAACAAAACATTTTCAATGAGACTCCCCCACTTCCAGCCTCCTCAAGCAACAAGATTGATTTCCACACCAAACAATAGTAGTTTAAGAAACAAGGTTACTAATAGTAAGCTTGTTTCTTTTTCATATACAAAGGAGTGAACACGTTTGATGGCAACGACAAAACGATTTAATGGCATCCCTCTTTCTGTTCTTGACCTGGCACCCATTAATGAAGGCGGTAATCCGACACAAACGTTTAAAAATAGTGTCCAACTTGCACAGTATGTAGAAAAGTTGGGTTTTAACCGTTATTGGTTGGCCGAGCACCATAACATGCCTGGCGTGGCGAGTTCGGCTACTTCAGTTCTAATTGGGCATATCGCAGGTGTAACTAAACATATTCGCGTTGGTGCAGGTGGTATCATGTTACCGAATCATGCCCCGCTTGTGATTGCCGAGCAATTCGGCACACTTGAGGCACTGTATCCAGGTCGAATTGACCTTGGATTAGGTCGTGCACCAGGAAGTGACCAAGCGACAGCTTACGCATTACGACGCACTCTTCAAAGTACAGGTGAAGACTTTCCGCAACAAGTAGCTGAGCTCAAATCTTATTTTCATCCAGAACCAGGTGCGCGAGTTCGTGCATTTCCAGGTGAAGGGCAAGATATTCCAATTTGGCTGTTAGGTTCAAGTGGCTTCAGCGCACAACTTGCAGCACAACTCGGTTTGCCATTTTCATTTGCAAGCCATTTTGCGCCTGCCTATGCGATGCAAGCATTGCAACTGTATCACCAAAACTTTAGACCATCAAAAGACTTGCAACAACCCTATGCAATGATGGGAGTAAGCATCGTTGCAGCAGATACGGATGAACGCGCGCATTGGTTAGCCACTTCACTTCAGCAACAATTTATTAGTTTAGGAAAAGGCATGCCAACACAATTCAAGCCACCCATTGATAATCCGACTGCTGTATGGACGCCTCACGAACAAGCATCAGCGGCTAAGATGATTGAGTCCCCTGCAACGATTATCGGAAGTCCTGATACTGTAAAGAAAAAGTTGGAAGCCTTTTTAAATCAGACCAAAGCGAATGAATTCATTCTAAGTTCGCCAGTCTATTATCAAGAAGATCGACTTCGTTCGTTTGAAATCATTGCTGAAATGATGAATTAATTGAATACCTAACACCTTTGATGAATGTCAAAGGTGTTGTACTTTGAATTAAACGGTTATAGTATGTGACTCAACAGTTTTAAGTATTAATATAAATAATTCCTTATATCAAGGAGGTGAAGTTTTGAAAAGAATGCTCCATTCCTACCTTCGTATTTCATTAATTACAAAAATTAGTATAGCTTTAATTTTAGGGATTCTCGTTGGTATCCTTTTCGGAGAACAAGCAAGTGTCCTTGCGCCACTTGGTGATTTACTACTACGGTTGCTTACTTTTATTATGATCCCGCTCATTTTGTTAACACTCATCGTCGGAGTCAATCAAACAAACGTCACAAACCTTGGTCGAATGGGCAGCAAGGTCTTCATTTACTACACAGTAAGCTCGGCATTGGCAATCGTCGTCGGACTGGTTGTTGGAAGTATTTTTAAACCCGGCTCCGGTATGCAGCTCACTGAAAATGCAGTGTTTGACACACCTGAACACCCTGGGATTATCAGCGTTCTTCTTAACATCGTCCCTTCCAATCTTGTACAAGCCTTCACCGAAATGAACTTATTGGGAATTATTTTTATCGCTTTAACGTTCGGTATTGCCATTTCTGTCATGCGTTCATCAGAAGAACTTCGGGATGCTGGCGAATCGCTATTAGGAACGATTTCAGCATTAAATGAGGCCACATTAGTAATTTTGAAAGCCATTCTGCAATATATTCCGATTGGGATTTTCGCGATTATTGCTCAAACTGTCGGTAATCAAGGACTTGATACCCTTTTCTCACTTGGGGGTATGATTGGCGTGTTTTATATTGCATTGTTTGTTCACATCATTCTCTATGTCATTGTTCTCATTCTCTTCCGTGTAAAACCACTTCACTTTTTTAAGTTTGCACGTACGCCCATATTGACGGCATTTGTTACACAAAGTAGTACAGGTACGCTGCCGCTTACATTGGATGCAGCAAAAAACATGGGCATTCGGAAAAGTTTGTACGGTTTCAGCTTGCCTCTCGGTGCAACAATTAATATGGATGGCGCTGCGATACGCATTGCGGTTTCTGCCATTTTCGCAGCAAATATCGTTGGTAAGCCGTTAGATTTAACGGATATGATGCTAATTGTCTTGATTGGTACGCTTTCTTCTATTGGTACAGCAGGTGTGCCTGGAGCAGGAATTGTTATGATTTCAACGGTTTTTATTCAGCTTGGTTTACCAATGGAAGCGGTCGCTTTGCTGACAGCTATTGATGCGCTGATTGGTATGGGTGCAACCGCATTAAATGTAACAGGTGATTTAGTTGGAACGGTATTGGTCGACAAGCAGGAGAAGAGGCGGCGCTGAGTTATGCGGCGTTTTGCTTGGTTATGCCGCGTTTGAACGAAGTTTGCTGCGTTCACCTTGATTATGCCGCGTTTCCGAGGATTATGCCGCGTTTGGAGGAAGTTTGCCGCGTTCGGCTCGGTTATGCCCCGTTTGAACGAAGTTTGCGTACTTAAGAGTATCATGAGCAGTTACAGAGAAATTTCCCATTACTTGTGAGCGCGGGATTTTTTTGTTGGTGGAGTTGGTGTCGCGCTAAATGCATTTGACAAACTAAGGGTTTTATTTAACGAGACTGGCTATGCGGCGTTTGGAGGAAGTTTGCCGCGTTTGGCCCGGTTATGCGGCGTTTGGATAAAGTTTGCCGCGTTTCGCTTGGTTATGCGGTGGTTGGATGAATAGCCTCTTGTTATTTTTCTTTATTCATGTTAAATTGGTCAATAGAAAATTTTAATAGCATTTGCATGTATAACCTCGATAAGATGGTTCGAGGGTCTCTACCAGGAACCGATATCTCCTGATTACAAAATTTATTTTTTGTAATCAGGGGATTTTTTATTGCCAAAATATAGGTTTATATGTGTAGTTGGAGGAGATATTTTTGGATATACGCGTATTCTTGCTGGCGATTGCTGCGATTACGGTTGGCTTAGTCGAGTTGGTTGTAGGCGGTATTTTACCAGTGATTGCAGATGATTTACATGTTTCCATCGCGACAGCAGGTCAACTGATTACGATTTTTGCGCTCGTTTATGCAGTTTCGGGTCCCGTATTACTGTCGCTTACTGCCAAAATGGAACGAAAAAAACTTTACTTAATTGCCTTGTCGGTGTTCTTTATCGGCAATGTCTTTACCTATTTCAGCCCTACTTTCACATTGATGATGGTGGCTCGGGTACTTACAGCTGCGAGTGCGGCTCTTGTAATTGTTTTATCCTTAACAATTACCGCGCGCATTTCACTGCCTGAAAAACGGGCGAAAGCGTTAGGATATATTTATATGGGGATCAGTTCGTCTTTAGTTCTTGGTGTACCTATTGGGATTGTATTAACCAATGCTTTTGGTTGGCGTTCTGTCTTTTTAGGCATCGCCATCCTGTCACTCGGATCGATTGCTTTAATCAGCAAGTTTCTTGACGAAATTCCTACTGGGCATGTCCAACCGCTTTCTGAGCAAGTGAAAGCTCTTGGCAATAAAAAAATCATCTTTGCACATTTGGCAACGATGTTCATGCTTGCGGGGCATTATACAGTATATGCCTATTTTACACCTTTTTTAGAAGAAACAATGCAACTTAGTCCGTACTGGATTAGCATTTTCTACTTTATCTTTGGATTAGCTGCAGTGAGTGGCGGAGCATTCGGTGGCAGTTTAGCTTCTAAGATTGGATCGACGAAGAGTATCTTGTTCATCCTTGGAGCATTTGCACTTAGCCTGTTCATTCTACCTTACATGACGTTCTCAACTCCTGTGTTTCTCATCATCATGGTCATTTGGGGCGCGTTAAGTTGGAGTTTAGCTCCACCACAACAAGATTACATTATCCAAAGTGATCCTGCTTCATCCGATATCCATCAAAGCTTTAACAATTCAGCGCTTCAAGTCGGTATTGCTATCGGTTCGGGTGTGGGTGGTGTCGTATATAATCAGACAGGAAGTGTGACCGTTATGCCTTCTGTCGGTGGAATTATTGTGCTCATCGCGTTCATTTGTGCTGCGATTTCGTTGTCCATTGCAGTGGAAAAAACACGCAGCAGAAAAGCCCAAAAGCAAACTGTTTATGAATAAAATAAAAAACAACGGCTGTCTTAAGGTGTAGTTCCTTCAGACAGTCATTGTTTTTTATCGCCTATTATTTTTCCTAAACCACTTGTCCCACAACTCATGAAACGTCATGTTGTGCGTTACAATTACAAACCAAAGAAACATCAGAATACAGAGTGTTAGAATTCTTGGCTTTCCTTCTACAAAGACCTGCATCGGAACGATATATACAATCCCTACTATCCCAAAGGAAAGGGCAAGCAACTCGATATACAATTTCATTTTCAAGAAATTCATCATCCATTGCCCCCCGAAAATAGAATAAGCAGCCTCATCGTTTATTCTCAAAAAGCTTTATGTAGTTCCCTACTAGAACAATTCCTCTTATAGTATACTGAAAAATCAATCAAAATCCCACTATCTAATTGGATTTTTCCCTTTTATTCGCTTTAATGTCGCTACAATTAGGAAACTGACGATGACTAATAAGAGCCACGAGCTCACTTTGCCAACATGGACTAAACGCCATACCTCTGCTTGATTTGGGTATTTCCATGCTCCGAAGAACGTTGCAATATTTTCTGCAATCCAGATAAAGAACCCGATGAGTACAAAGGAGATGGCGAGAGGCATGCGGTAACGAATCCCGCCTACTTCATAGCTCACCCAACTTCGCCAAAAGACCATTAACACTAAACTTGCTAACCACCATCTAACATCCAACCAATAGTGATGAGTGAAAAAATTCAAGTATATTGCAAAAGCAAGAGGCGCAACGAAATAGAACTTCGGCCATTTAATAAGATCTACTTTCATCCTCCGCCATGCTTGACAGAGATAACTGGCTACACTTGCATACATGAAACCGCTGTATAGCGGGACACCTAATAGTTTAGAGTAGCCATCTTCTGGATATGCCCACGACCCCATATGGACTTTGAAAATTTCTAGACAGAGTCCGATGACATGAAAAAGTGTGATAACTTTTAACTCATCTCTCGTTTCGAGACCCGCACGCACCATCCACCATTGCATGAGAAGAAATAGGATGAGCAGCCAATCGTAACGAGGCAGTAACGGAAGTGGTAGAAACTTTGTAATTGCTAAAGAAGCGAATATAACAACCGGAAATAGACAGGATTGCGCTTGAATCCAACCAAAGCGGACAAGTTGTTCCCACGAATGTTTGATGGTCAGTTTAGGAGGTTGTTCACTTAATTTCCCGTAATTCGTTAAGCTTTTCATTACAATCACCGTTCTTTCCTAATCCTTATCTACTAAAGGGATTACAGTCTTTTAATCCACAACAATCTATTTTCCGTTACTCCTCATCCGCTTGGTACACCAAAATATCTCCAGGCTGGCAGTCCAAAGCTTTGCATATCCCTTCCAACGTAGAAAATCGGATTGCCTTTGCCTTGCCATTTTTTAAAATTGAAAGGTTTGCCATTGTAATGCCGACTTTCTCTGATAGTTCGGTTACACTCATTTTACGTTTAGCTAGCATTACATCTATTGAAATCATAATCGCCAATGTAGTCACCTCAAACCGTCAAATCATTTTCGGATTTCATTTCAATCGCACTCGTTACTAGTTTCTCTAACACTGCTGCAAAAACTGCAATGACAAGTGCGCCAAATAATATAAGTAAGCCAATTAAAATAATGCCTGGCGCGTCGTCCAATTCTCCCATTACGTAAAAGAGAGGCATGCCAAGTACATAGAAACCGCTAATTGACAATGCACAGTGTTTAATGTTGTGCAAAGCTTTAGCAGATTTGTCGGAAAACGCTTCATTGTTATCAATGAAGTTGAGCAACTTAAACGTTTGATACAGCGCGAGGAAAAATGGAATGGCAGCAGCATACATGACAATAAGCACGAGTAATTTTATAACTGGCATAGATGGAACTAACTCTGCCGCAAAACTACCGATTTTTGGGACAACAAATATACATAAAGCAAGCACTGGGAGTCCCATTAAGATTACTATTAATTTAAGAAAGAGCGTTTCACGTTTCATTTAAGCACCTCATCTAGTTAATGTCACTTGAATTTACCATACGTTTTATCGAATAACAATAAATAATTATCGATAAATGACATTACAATTTTGTAAGTGAAGAATGTTGGCAACCAACTTGCGCAAGAAGATGTTTCGCATTGTAAGAAATCAGGAAGCTCGAATGACAGCTGAGTCCGAAAAGAAATGCAAAGCAAGCTTACGGCCAGACTGCTATAATAAAAGAAAAATGAGGTGTATTTTTCATGACGAACGAACATTGTCCGATATGTGGTCAAGGGAATAATTGTTGTTACGGGAGAGAAAAGTCGCTGGGAGAGTGCTGGTGCACCGAAGAGGCTTTTCCACATGCGATTTTTGAAGCAATTGAAGAGGAGGATTTATACAAAAAGTGTATTTGCAAAGGGTGTCTTGATCAGTTCAAAGAAAAATTATGAATGCCAGCATAATTCCAAAGAAAAATACACCAGCCCTTTGGTTGGCCGGTGCATATTAGGAGGCATTTTGTTTTAATTCTTCGTAAATCTTACGGGCTTCTTCTTCAGCCATTTTCTTATTAATGCCTGAAACGGTAATAAGCTTATTATCCATAATAAAGTTCCATAGTTTCGTCATATCCATCACCTACTTTCTGTTTCACACTACCTTCTATCTATTCCCTATCCTCTAGAAAGTAAACATATGATCTCCTACTGAAAAACGCTATGGACAGGCTTCTTTGCCTATCCATAGCGTTTAGTTGTAACCTTCATGCTGCTTAGTCTGGCTGCTCTTTATCAAACCAAAGCAACTCTTTGTCATCCTCATCGCCATTATAATTAATAAGGATCTCTTCTCCTGCAGCAATGTCTTTATAGGCAAAAAAGTCAAAAGTGTGTTTCTCAAAACTGATTGAATATGTTGCGTTGGGCTCATAGGAATGATTGAACAACATGCCATAACCAAGCAAAAGTGCGGAATGATTCACACCATACTCAAAGGCATAATCAGCCAGCAATGTTTTTTCAATATGTTCATGCTCAGCATTTGGATACGCTAGCACCGGTGCTTCGTGTAACAACGTACCTTTTTTAATGTCGCATGTTGCAAATACGCCTCTATTGAATTCCCCATCACTTACCGAGGATGATTTTATCTCGATCATGCTGTCACCTGCTCACTTGTAGAATTTACTTTCTAACTATAACATCTATACGTAAATTTAGCGCAATATTTTACTTTTTGATGAATTCCGTTCATTATACTAGTGCTTTTCCACGCGGGCGACGGCTCTGTTTTGCGCTTTACAAATATAGCTTTGAGCATGAGGACATAGTGTGTAGACAACCTCTGCTTTTGCCGAAAGTAGCCCTGCTTTAGACGGAACCTCTGTTTAAGGAGTCGAAGGCCATGCTTTTAGCGTGATCGGAAAGATTCGCAGTAGCAATGATTCTACAGCAACTTTTTAATTCATAAACTCAAGATAGCGTTTTATACGTACGTACTAGCGATCAGTCACTTTATATAATCATAGTCTTGTCCTAATGAAAAAGACGAATAATTATGAAAAGGTTGCCGATAGCGAATCGTTTGGATATGATATTTTTAAAGGGAGGGAGTCACGTGACGAATTTAAAAGAAGAAGCCGTTGCAAAAGAAAAAGACGCTGATTTGAAAATAAAAGTTGAAAAAAGAGAAGGCGAGCCAACTGCAGCGTTTAAGGGCGCATCCATTGCTGCATTGTTAATTGGGGTACTGGCTTACTTCATCGGCTTGTTTAACGCAACGATGGAGCTGAATGAAAAAGGCTATTACTTTGTTGTATTGATTTTTGGTCTTTATGCGTCAGTCTCTTTACAAAAGGCAGTTCGAGATAAAGAGGAAGGTGTCCCTGTGACCAACATCTATTATGGACTCAGCTGGTTCGCACTCCTTATCGCGATTTTGTTAATGGGGATTGGCTTATATAATGCAGGCAGTATCGTCTTAAGTGAAAAAGGTTTTTATGGTATGGCTTTTGTGTTGAGTATTTTTGCTGCAATCACTGTTCAAAAGAATGTACGAGATACACAGAAAGCTAGAAATATGGATTGATATAACCCTAGTCGTTTTCTAAACTACTAAATACCGTGCGTCCATTCGTACTGACAATGGACACACGGTTTTTCAGTGCGTTTTTATGGCTGTTTTGCTTAGGTGTATTTTATAGTTCTTTGGATAATCCTTGTCGTTGAATTTTTCCCCAGTCTTTTTTCCGTCTGATCATACGCCAAATTCCTTCTGTTCTGCATAACAGTGTGAATGGACGATACCAGAACACTTCGGTTAACGACAATAGAAGAAGGCGTACCAAATCTTCTATTTTCGGATACGTTTTTTGAGTCCATGCTTCTAGTAACACGGCAGTCATTGAAAACAAGGAGCTATATAATAAAAATAACAATCCTAAAATAATCGCAAAGAGTATATATACTTCTCCCATAAACAAGGAAACGAGCATATAGAGATAACCAATGATTTCAATAACTGGACCTAACAATTCAATGAACAAAAAATAAGGGAAAGACACAAGGCCGATTGTTCGATATTTTGGGTTGAATGCCATTTCTTTATGCAACCATAAACTTTCAGCAAGTCCTTGATGCCAACGTCTGCGCTGCGTTCGCAAATCATTCATTGTCGAAGGTGCTTCCGTCCAACAAACAGGGTCAGGCGTAAACACAATTTCCTTTTCGGCTTTTTGACGACGGACTTCTTTATGAAGTTTGACGACAAGCTCCATATCTTCTCCAACTGTATTTTGAGAGTAACCGCCAACTTGTAAGGCCCAATGCTTTGAGAACACACTGAATGCACCTGAAATGATCAGAACGAGATTAAGCTGGCTTAATGCAATTCGACCCAATAGAAACGCTCTCATATATTCAATAATTTGCATCGTAACAATTGTTGACTGTGGGAGTCTCGAGCTTGTTACATGTCCCATTTGAATGGTAAATCCATTGGCAATACGGACATTTCCACCACTGGCAATTACTTCTCGGTTGGATTCGATTATTGGCTTCATTACACGCAATAATGACGTTTTATCCAAGATGGAATCTCCGTCAATCGAACAAAAGTATGGATATTGCGCTAAATTAATGCCCGCATTCAACGCGTCGGATTTACCCCCATTCTCTTTCGTCACTAATTGCAAGTTCGGATGAATCGTGGATTGGTAGACTACTTGTATTTCCTTTGTCTCTAACTTACCTTGTATTTTCTTATTAACACGTTTCATTTTAAAATGGTGAAGGATTAATTTTTCGGTCTCATCGATTGACCCATCGTTAATAACAATAATCTCATATTCTCTGTAACGCAATGCGAGCAACGAATGAATAGTACCAATTACACCATCCTGCTCGTTGTAAGCTGGTACAAGGATCGAAACAGGTTGCGAATAACTATAGGACAAGTCTTCTTCAATTTCAAAGTTCTTTGCAAGCTTGCGTTCATTCATCAACTGTCGGAATGAGGCAATTAGCATCCATGAATAGACAAAAATGACGGCAACCATGTAAAACATGAGCATGTATCCTAGAAATGCAAAAAGAGATGACGTTATATACGGTAAACTCATGTACTCACTCCTTTTCCAGCATTTCTTCTGCTAACGCGACTGCAGATTCGTCTAAACTTGTTTGAATAATGGTCGTAAAAGCTTGGTGACTCGTTTTTAGCTTTGTTAATGAATGTGCAGCTTGAAGACGGACTTGATAGGAAGGATCTATCATCAGCTTTTGTAAGACCGGTTCTGCTAAATCTGGTGGAGCAACACCAAATACTTTCGCAACCATTAACCGCTCCTCCCAAATTGGAGAAGTAGCAAACACTTCGTACGTGCTAACATTCTCTATTCGTTCGAGTGAAGCGATGCTCTTTAATGCACGAATGCGCAATTCACTATCCTCACTACCAAGGCATTTATTCAAAAACGGCAACCAGTTAACATAAAACTTCACTCCAACTATTTCAACTAAGATCCATTGAAGTGTTTGCGGTAATTCGTCAAACAGATTCGCCAATGAAAGCAAATGTTCTTCGTCCAGTTCGAATAACAACTTTCGGTAGTCAAACTCGCCTAGATGTACTTTGGGGTTTAAATAGTAACGGATAAAATGTTCGGGATCAAATTTAGCAATAATTCTGTACATCATCAAATACTCTTCTTTGGAATACTCTTGCTTGCTTGTCAACTTATCCACTACATCGGCTAGTAAAAACTTCCACTCAAACAAATAAATCTTGTAATAGACATTCATTCGAATGCTTTTACTTCGACTGTTTAGCTGACGTTTATAGTAATCTTCCAGATAATGCATGGCAAAAAGTTTCATCCCATAAGAAATCGTTTCCGATGAAAAATTCACTCTGCAATGGAAAAACAATTTATCGATCGCATCTTTTTCAATTTTGCTTTTTGGTTGCAACTGTTTTGGCGACAACTGACCTTCTACTAAATAAGCAAACCACTCATGTTGCCGTTTAGTAAGATAAGCTTCAATAAGTTTCTCTTTTCTCACTTCTTGTATCCGATACACAATCAGTACGACACACAGACAAACGAGTAACAAAAATACACCCAACACACAGAGTAACAGGATAATTAAGAAATTATTCATGATAAATCCTGTGAAGCATTTTCTTTAATTGCGCTTCTAACAAGCGCGGATTAAACGGCTTAGGCATATATTCATCTACTCCGTGTTCAAAAGCGTAAATCATTTCTTTTTCACTTTGTCTCTTTGTCATCATGAGGATATAAAAACGTTGTGTGTTTGGAAGATTTCTCAACATATGCAAAATATCTATACCATTTTTTTTCGGTAAAACGTCATTCATAATGACTAGATGAATTTTCGGTGTTCGGTACCAATCTGATTGAACAAAAGCTTGACCATCATTAAACTCTTTTACGGTAAAAGTGATATCTCGTACATCCATCCGTTCTATAATTTGTCTTATGACACTCGTTACAATTACATCTTCATCCAATACACTGACACTTACTTCTTGAGGTGCAATTTTTGCAAATGAACGATCTGATAAAAACAGTGTGCGATTTGGTTGAGCTTGAACTTCCTGTAATAATTTTATTCCACTATCTAAAAGTGAAGATGCCGTCGCTTCACTGTTCTTCACTTCAATTATTGCAGCTGCAGGCAAACTTTCATTCGACACGTCACTTCTTAACAACCGTTTTAACATAACTTCAGCTTCTATTTCTCCAACATTCGGTAATAAAATCACTACGATTTCATGGTCAGGAAAGTTAAACACCAAGTCAGTGTTTTTTAACTGACGCTCTAGCTCTTTCGTACAAGGCAGATTTAGGAACACAAGTGTAAATATTTCTTTATACCGCTCTGTACTCGCTAATTGCCAATTGATTAGAACTGGAAATAGCTCTCCGTCCAAAAAGCAAACTTGATCATTTTTTTTGAGCATATAAGTGCCTCCTACTTCAGAACTTCTTGATGTACGTATTAACGAGGGGCAATAATTCTTTTTCTGTCATAATGTAATTTAAGCCATTTTCAGATTCAATTAATGGAATCAAATCCTTCTCATAGTTATTTACTAAAGGAATACTTCTTATCGAAATCCCTCTTCTCTCTGCTTCAACAGATGCCTTTGTGAGTGTTTCTTCACTCGTCGTACTTGGTGAATATAACAATATTATTTGCGCAACACCTTTTTCCAATGCAAAGGACTCATACTCTTCGGGAAGTAACATTGGACCAAGCAGTAAATTCCGTTCATGGCGAATAGGTGCAGCTCCTGCCAAAGTGAGCGTTTCCCATTCTTGTCCCCCCGTCATAGAACCATACAGAAGACCTACTGCCACTTGTTTAACCTGTTCTTGTTCGTGTCTAGAGGTAATGATGTAACTTGGGCGTCGCTCATGTTTCACTCGCTTGAGCTGTTCATATTGCTGTCCAAGAGTCATACCATCTAAGTCAATGAATTGTTCAACACCAATTGCACGTAACGTGGTTCTTTCTTCTTCACTTGGCGAACAACCTATGAGGTACTTCCGGCCAACCCATTCTGCAGACCCGCATTGCACAGTTGGCGATACATCCCCTACTAACGTTGCATCCCAATCGATCAACGCCTCTGCCATCATACTAACCGTGTTATTTTGGAAAGCATGGACATATACTTTATGCTCTGCAGCCTCCACATAGTTCACAATAGTACGTACTTCTTCGAGTGTTGGATTTTGGGAAATGGGCATCGCTGTAAAGTCTATACCCATCTCTTTTGTGACTTGTTTCGCTTTGGATTGCCACTTATTTGACGGACTATCCGGTAGCAAGGAAACTACCTCTTTTACGCCTCCGCGTTTGATTCGGGTAAACCATTCTTCATCCGTTGGAAATGGCCCTATCATAATTGCCTGATCAGGGAAGTTGAACAATTCGCCCCTTGCAAGCGTAGTTGGTTGCATAAAATTGAGCGCGTACGTGTCATCACCTAACTCTTCGTTAATGACTTGTTTAATAACATCTACACGATGCCTCCCCAAGTAGCAATGGACATAATATTTTTTGTCATCTTGCTGAATCAATTGCTTTACTCGTTGAATTGATTTTGAGTTATCACCGACCCACGGGAGCATCGGAATGGAAATCAATTCTAAATCAATTTCCTCAACAGAAGCTTTTTCTTTATCCAGTAATGGCTTTTCAATTGGCAAAGTGGGATTTAATAATGTAATGACTCCATCATAGCCTTGCTCATGTAATCGAACTAAATCTTCTTTTTCAGGATAAGGACCGAAAGTAAACCGGTCTCCTTCCACAATTTCACCTTGTGAAGCTTGGACAATACCATTTCCTGTATTTAGAAAGTAATACATCCCACTGATGCAAAGGAACACGGAGCCGATAACAAATAGCCATGATGCTACCCACCGATTTTTCTTCAATATGAGAAAGTAATAGAGAAAAGACGCGATAAAGCCAAAAACAACCCAACCAAGTACAAAATATTTCATAACGTTATCAATCTTAAATTGGGACCATCCTCTATCCGTATACGTTTGTTCGATTGGAACGACTGCAAATAAGAGAAAAAATATACCTCCTCCAACACCTAAAGTGCTTAAAAAGGTGAACCACATTAGGAGTTTAAGGAAAAATCGATCCTTGCGTTCATTCTGCATGCAAAACCCCTCTTTTCCGATTAATGGCTTCATTCAATATGTCTTCCATCATAGGAAAATAACTTAGCCAGTAAAAAGAAGAAACATCTTTTGCGAAAAATTTATACACATGATGAATACTTTCCCACGTAACAATCGGTTGCTTATCAAAGTCGGCATAGTCACCCGCAAAGTAATACGTCAAATCGTTCTCTCTAAATAGAACTGCCGGGAACTGTGTTGGAATACCAGCTGCTCGCAACTTGTCAGCTCCTATATCTTCGAGTTCCACTTTGTATGATGCTAATACTTCAGTCCCACCAAGTGGTTCAACAATATCAAACCAATACATATATTCAGAAGAATGTACAGATGAAAATTTGTGCTTACCTTGTTCTGTTAATGTAAAATTGACTGATCCTTTTATTTCATCTTCATTTAGAATGATCACTTGATCGGTAGTATGGACATATGCCATTCCAGGTCCTTCGAATGACCACTCTTGTTGCGCTTGTTGTTCGTAGTTGTCAATGAGCCATTGTGGAATTTCATCATTAGCTAAATCAGGAAAATACCTCCCGATCCATCCACTCCACGTAAGTCCCAATGTTTGCTGCATAATCTTACTCACTTCTTCACTTGTAGGCGATGCAAAAGAATTGAACTCAGCAATTAGAGTTGTTTGATCATCTTTACTTTGCATAAGGCCGTTCCAATCGAGCAAATCCATGCCTCCAAATAGGAGTTCCGAGCGCTCTCCATCCGGTTTTTCTTCCAAGTCATCACTATACACTCCGTACGTGTCTGTAATGTAAATCATATCAACTTGATGATGTTCAAAAGGTTCTGTTTGTACTTTGTCATAAGGATCAAAACCATAATAATCCTTCCCAACGTCATACAACTCTCCATCTTCTCTAACAATTTTCTTACTCGTCAACACTTGGAACAAACCATTATGTTCACGGTAATCCTTCGTCGGAACCGTATAGTCTATAACTGCAATTTCTAATGAAATAGGCTCTTTTAGTGACCAATACACCCGAGGCGATAATATAAGCAACAGCAAAAGAAGTAGAATTACTATGATTCGTTTTTTCAATCTGTTACGCTCCATCCGTCCTTAGCAAGTTTGTATTATTTTTAAATGATACCATTTTTCATTTTCCAAAACTATAAAGTTGCTAAAATAATGACTTCTTTCAATTATAGATTGTCTACATTTCATCGGGTTTTATTAACTCGTAACTAGTTACTCTCTAAAGTTCTAAACTTTCGCCACCATCATAAGATGAGTGTATACCAACATTCATACTTAAAGGGGACGAGTCTATGTTTGCTATTCATTTTCTTGAAAATAACATCGCTGTTCTGAACCAAGTTTTACGAAGAATACCTGAAGTGAACGAAGCGATAAGGATTAAAGGGCGAAATGGAAAAGTGTTAAGTATTGAACAAGTGTCTGACAGTAAGTATTTTGTACATGTAGAATTTGAAAAAATCGTGGAAAAAAGCAAGGTACCAGGGAAAGATGATCGTAAGAAGAGAAGATAATGTTTGCATGAGAAAGAGCCGATCAGATAGGCGTTTGATCAGCTCTTTTTCTATATTCTGTTTTAACTAGACGTTTTAGTAACGTTGTTCAAGACTGTTTCTTTAGCATACACTTTTCGTTCAAGCAGCCAATGCGTTGAATCATTCTTTTGAGAGAATTATTGATAGGTCGTGACGAATGAAGGGCGTGGAAATAGATTGGGACGCTTATCGATCCCTTGCTCAGTCCCCCGTTTCGCATGTGCCTTTGAATAGGCTTTCGATTGCTGCCAGTTCGCAAACGATTCTTCATTTTCCCATAGGGTTAAAATGACATACGTATCTGACTGCAATGGACGAAGGACACGAATCGCAATAAAGCCCGGTTCCTCCTCAATCAAACCCGCTCGGTTGCGGAATCGCTCTTCAAACTGCGTCCTTCCTTCTTCCGTGACAGGGATATTGTTTAACACTGCAAAACAGTTATTTTGCAAAGCTCCTGTACGATCCAATATCTCATAGGTTTCAGTAACAGGAATACTCGCCTCCATTGTTTCTTGTAAAAGCAGCATTTCTTCGTTATTTCGTAAGCAAACGACCTCTTCCTCTTGCGTAAGTGAATCCTTCAAAATCGTATGTGCCTCTTGCTTAGATCCAATCCACTTAAATAGCTTCATTCCAAATTCCTCCTCGTACTATTTTGTGGCGTCTCTCGTTATTTTGCCGCCATACTTCTTTTCACTCCACCTACTACAGTTCACTTATAAACCAAAAAATAAATAGTAGAGAGAGTAAAATAATGCCTACAATCGCTTTTATTTTTACAATTTTAATCGATTCATCCGAGAAGTCAGGTTCCGTATCGTACTTCCAACGCTCTGCCCAAATCATCATATCTTTTGGATAGTTGAATTGAAGGATCAAAAACAAATAGAGTGGACTTAGTAATATAAATGCTAGAATGACAGTGAACACTGATGCTACTCTAAAATTAGGACTCAGCGAATTGGGAGAGTTATAATAAACTTATCCAACTGAGCGGAGTGAAAAATGATGAAAAGACAGTATGACAAAGAATTTAAAATGGATGCAGCCAAGTTGGTTGTGGATGCAGGTAAAACGGTAGCACAAACAGCTAGAGACCTGGGTATCGCGGAACAGACGCTGCATAACTG
>NZ_JAUBDI010000018.1:0-69847 GCF_033253735.1 Sporosarcina saromensis
GCCATGAGGTCAGCTTTATTAACAAGCTGGCCTAGCCTGCCAAGGCTAACATGTCCGCCACTCCATGTAAAATCAGCTAAATTGTTGGCTATTGTGTGTTACACATACTTCTTGACGGTACCCTTCCTTGAGCGCGAAACCCACTTCCTTGAGCGCGGGACTCACTTCCTTGAGCGCGAAATCCGATTCCTTGAGCGCGGGACTCACTTCCTTGAGCGCGAAACTCGCTTCCTTGAGCGCAGAACACACTTCCTTGAGCGTGGAACTCACTTTCTTGAGCGCGGGACAACATTATTTAATGCATGCGGGTCATTTACTAGTATCTGCCAAGGACCATTCCACCGACGCGATTAAAAAAAGCATCCCGCAGCACTAGAGGCTGTCGAGATGCTTGTTCAATTGTTAACGCCAGGCGATCATGCCGCCTTTGACGTTCGTAACATTTGTAAAACCGGATTTTTTTAGGATGTTGGCTGCTTGTGCGCTACGCATGCCACTTTGGCAAATGACAATTGTTTCCTTGTTTTTGTCGAGTTTGTCCACTTTCGCTTTTAGCGTGTTCAACGGGATGTTTTGAAATTCACGGATGTGATTTCCTTTGTATTCTGCTGGTGTTCGTACGTCGATAAATTGTTTCGATTTGTCTTTCAGCAGTCCTTTTACATCATTCGTTGTAATTGTTTTTACGCCTTTTGCTGGCATCATGCGCCATACAAAAAAGGCGACAATTGCTAGGATGAATATCCATTCCATTTCCGTAATCTCCTTTATTTTTTAGAATAGGTGGCCGTATATGCGCTATACCCGCCAGCCATATGTTTTACATTGTTGAATCCTCGTGCTTTTAACACACTGGATGCAATTGCAGAACGGGCGCCACTTTGGCAATGAACAAGTAATGTCTTGTCTTCCGGTAGCTCAGTCGTACGCAATTTACCTAAGAAATTATGATGCGCTTCCTCGAGATGTCCATCGTTCCATTCTCCGTCATTGCGGACGTCAATGACAAATGCATCTTCATCTTTCATTTCTTCTACAAAATTCTGTACGGACAACGTATCGTAACTTTCCGTCTCAAGCCCTTTTAACAAAGCTGGATCTGCGAACGCAATAATTGCGTCGAATCCGATAGATTGCAATGCTTTTTGTACATCTTCTTGCTCATTCTCTTCCGCTATGACGACGAGTTTTTCATCGTATCTTACTAACCATCCCGCCCAATTTGCAAAGGACTTATTGAATGGGATATTAATGGATCCTTTCAGCAAGCCTTTATCAGCGATTGTTGCCGGCCTTGTATCCAAAACGAAGACTCCATCTTCTGCAGCCATTTTAGCAAGTTCTTCACTTGACGTTAACACGCGTACTTTTTCATCGCGTAAGATAGCAGGTCCAACTTTGTTCTGCTTCTTCATCTCAGCGAAATAAACAGGTGCTTCCGGCTGGTCTTTCAACAGTTCCGTGATAAACGTTTCTTCATCCGTAATTTGAAGTGCCCAGTTAAATTTCTTTTCATATCCGACTGTTGAAATGGGTACGGCACCTAATGATTTACCGCATGCCGATCCTGCGCCGTGCCCAGGCCAAACGACAAGATGATCTGGCAGTTCCTTGAACCGTTGGACGGATTTGTACATGTCGCGAGCACCACTATCTGCAGTACCACCTATACCAGCTGCTTTTTCAAGTAGATCTGGACGACCGACATCACCGACGAACACGAAGTCCCCTGTGAAAATCCCCATTGGATCGGTTGCGCCGCCTCCACGATCCGTTAACAAAAATGAAATACTTTCAGGCGTATGTCCTGGTGTATGCCATACTTCAAAATCAATATTTCCTATTGAAAACTTGGAACCTTCCGTGACAAACTCCACCGCAATACCATCTGTGTACGTATACTTCCAGTTTTCATCGCCTTCATCCGATAAATACAGCTTCACACCGTGCTGAACCGCGAGTTGACGGGCACCTGAAACATAATCAGCGTGGATATGTGTATCGGCAGCCGCTGTAACGCGCAGCCCTTCTTTTTCAGCCGCTCGTAAAATATGATCAAATTCACGTGGCGCATCAATAATAATCGATTCACCCGTCCGTTGACATCCGATTAAATATGCATTTTGTGCTAAATTTTCATCTGTGAATGACTTAAAAAACATATATACCCCTCCTGGTATTATTTTTATTTAATATACCATGAGGGGTATTAGATTGCAATGCATTTGTTTGAAAAGAAAGAGAGGCTGTCATAAGCCCCTCTCAGTCAATTAACCCAAATTTTTTTGCATCAAACCACAATTGTTCTCTGAATTTCGGATGCGCAATGTCAATCAAAGCTTTTGCGCGTTCAGCAATTGATTTGCCATGTAAACGTGCAATTCCATACTCGGTTACAATATTATCGACATCATTTTTAGAAGTCGTCACGATCGATCCTGGACTTAGATGCAAATTAATGCGTGAAATCGTATCGTTTTTTACTGTCGAATGCATGCATACGTATCCTTTTCCGTGTTTGGAGAGCCGAACCCCTCTTGCAAAATCGCCTTGCCCACCACTCGATGAGTAATATCGTCCACCGACGGTTTCGGACGCACATTGTCCATAAAGGTCGACTTCTGTCGTTGCATTAATCGACACCATATGTTCTTCTTTTGCAATTTCATAAGCATTATTGACAACACTTACCGGCAAAAATTCCACAGATGGATTATTATCTAGAAAATCGTATAAACGTTGTGTTCCAAAAGCAAACGCTGCGACAATTTTCCCTTTATGGGTCGACTTACGCATTCCATCAACAGCTCCAGCTTCAACAAGGTCAACAATTCCATCGGTAAGCATTTCCGTATGAATACCTAGATGGCGCCGATCCTTCAACATACTCATGACTGCATTCGGAATGGCTCCAATGCCAATTTGTAACGTATCGCCATCTTGAATCTCTTCAGTAATATATTCGGCAATCTTGCGGTCTTTATCAGAAATGACTGGACGAATCTCTTCTGTTAACGGCTGATCATTTTCTATGTATCCTAAAATCTGACTACGATGAATGACGTTTTTCCCGAATGTCCGCGGCATATGGCGATTCACTTCAAGGATAAAAGGAACTTCACCGATGAAGTCCGCAACATAATCTGCTTGTGTCCCAAGTGAAAAATAGCCGTGCTCGTCCATCGGTGATGCAACAGCTAGGACGATCGGATTTGCAGTTGTCTTTTTTAAGAGCGGATACAGTTCATGGAACGAATTAGGTATGAGTTCTACGTTCCCGTCCCAATATGCTTTTCGTGTCGCTCCGCTGAGAAAATAAGAGATATGTGAAAGATGACCTTTCATTTTACCGTTCATATAATCTCTTTCCCGTAACGCTAACATTTGATGCACGTTAACGTTTTGCAACTGCGTATAATTTTCTTCCAACATATCAAGTAGCTTGTGCGGCTCCCCATTGGATAGTGGAATAATAAGATCCATCTCATTTTTTACAAAGTTCATTACTTCCTCTTTTTCAAGACGTTTTGTCACCCACAACACATCCCTCATTTTTGTATTCAGTATAGCCCAGACTGAGCGCTCGCTCAACTTGTTGTATCATGCAAAACTATTTATACTGGAACTATGAAAAATTTAACAAGCGAACAAATTAGACAGCTGAATAGTTATAGTGTGTACCTAACTGAACCCGTGCATCCTTTATTTACACTTCAAGACCTCTTACATGAACAGAAAACACTCGATTGCTTGAACGCTGTGCAAGTAGTTAGTGGAAGTCCAAATTTGACGGTAGCAGCTTCCTTTATGATGCGTCGAGTCGGTATGTTTGTTGCCATGCAGTTTTATAACCTCGCAGCCTACGGAGATATTTGGGAAGGAGATGCAAGCAAACTTTCATTTGGGGCAATTGAGGAGTACGGCAATCGAACGGTTAGTCTCTATGCCGATGCAACTGACTGGCAACCTATAGACGATGATGCACATGAAGAAGCGATTCGAAAGATTTTACGACACGCACATGCAGTCATCAAGCAGTTGCGAACGGTCACTTCGGTTTCACCGTTGACGCTTTGGGAAAATATCTTTGGTTTCCTTCTTTGGCAATATCACGTGCTTCTTGGCAATCCAGCGACTTCAATGGAAGCTCGGATAGACTTGGATATCCTAAAAGACGATCAAACGTGGACAGGTATCGCCTCACGCTCTTTATTCGCAAATTATTTACAAGGGTGTGAGCCATCTGATTTGCTGAATACGACTGTGCGGACGACTTGTTGTTTTTCAAAAGATGTACCCGGCCTTATTCAGTGCGGATTTTGTCCGTTAAAGTAAAAATCACACCTTACAGGACTCTCACCTTATGAACAGGAATTTATGCAAACAGGAGCGTGGTTGAATGCTGTGCCATGGACATGATGTACTAGGAAGTCTCGTCGATCGCGAAACGCGTTGTGTACATTACCATTCAAACCTGGATATTATCGCAATTAAGTTTTATTGCTGTGGCTTGTACTTTCCCTGTTTTTCATGCCATGAAGAATCTGGTTGTGGGCATCCCGCCGTTTGGCCGAAGGAACGGTTCAATGAAAAAGCAATACTTTGTGGGGCGTGCGGATGGGAAATGACTGTCGAACAATATATGAGCTGTCATTCCGAATGCCCGTCTTGTCGAGCCAAGTTTAATCCCGGTTGCAACTTGCATAAGGCGTACTATTTTGAAGTGTAGATTGCTTTGCATCCAAGCTTATAATTGGTGCAAATCGGGTATGTATGGATAGCGATTAGAAGATACTCGAAACAATAAGTAAATGTGATAGGGGACATCAAACACATGGCATATGTTTTATTAGTCGTTGGATTTATTTTATTAATAAAAGGAGCTGGCTACTTTGTCGATGGCTCTTCAAACATCGCAAGATTACTCCAAGTTCCACCAATCTTAATTGGGTTGACCATTGTCGCTTTTGGGACAAGTTCTCCAGAAGCGACTGTCAGTATTATCGCAGCACTGGAAGGAAGTGCTGACGTTGCAGTCGGAAATGTTGTTGGGAGTAACATCTTTAACATTACGCTCGTCGTAGGATTGGCCGCTTTCCTTTATCCTTTGAAGGTCGAAAGTGAAACGATTCGAAAAGAAATCCCGTTTACGTTACTTGCAAGTGTGGCATTGCTCATCCTGATGAGCGACATTTTCTTGCAAGGGTTCAGTAGCAATATGATTACACGCAGTGATGGTTTTATCTTCCTCTTGTTTCTTTCCATTTTTATGTATTACGTCATTGAAATTGGCCTAAAGAGCCGGAAAAATGCGGTGAATGAACCTACTCCCAAGAACATTACCTGGGGTAAAAACATTGTAATGACTTTACTAGGGCTGGCCGCTATTATTTTCGGGGGAGACTTGGTCGTCGATAATGGAACGAAAATTGCCTACTCTCTAGGCATGAGTGAAACATTGGTTGGTCTAACGATTATCGCTATTGGGACTTCTCTTCCTGAACTCGTCACGTCAATTTCAGCAGCATTGAAAAAACAAAGCGAAATTGCGCTAGGGAATATTGTAGGAAGCAATATCTTCAACATTCTATTTGTACTTGGTGCTTCGTCTGTCATTTCGCCATTAGCGGTGAGCGATAAAGTGTTTACAGACGTCGTGCTCATGATTATTCTCACTGTAGTCTTATTGGTGTTCTCACGGACAGGTTTCAAAATTGGAAAACGTGAAGGTTTCGTACTTGCGGCGGTTTACGTTATTTATTTGGTTTATATTATCGTACGGAATTAGGAGCGGCTGATTAGGATTAAGCCACTGATTCTGTACTACCCTATAAGAATCCAAAATGACAATGCCGTAACGATGAACAGCTGTAGCAAGTAAAAGATAAGCGTTAGAGCAAGTTGTTTAAACAATGATACCGACATTTTAACGTAACGATAATATTTAGGTAAATCAAGATTATACTTTTTACATCACAACCTAATTACACCTTAAGCCGTAGTGTGCAATATAACTCAGGTCCCTTTCCAAATATTCTTATGCACTATAGAATAGAGATATTCTGCTAAGATAAGGAGTGAGATTATGCGCAAGCTATGGCTTTATTGGTGGATAGCTAACATTTTTTGGGCTGTTATTTTTTCAGTAGGTACTGCCTTCGTCTGGCTTAGAGATATTGATGGTGCAGGCGTTACACAAACACCCGAGGCAAAATTAATTGCATTTTCATTATTATTGATCGTATTTATTTTCCCAGTAATCCTTCAAGTTGTTTGGTTAATCGTTAACATAGTAATTATCAGCAAAAACAAAAATAACAGACATCATGCATAAATCTGGGCGCAGTTATCAAGTAGCAACTGCGCTCAGTTTATTACATTAAGGAGAAAATACATATGAAAAAGTTCTATGTAGCATCCAGCTTTCAGAACAAAGAAATCGTTCGCCATGTAAGTATGCGGTTAGTAGATAAGGGATTCATTCATACATATGATTGGACAAAGAACGGCCGTGCTTCCACGATTGAAGAGTTAATGGAAATCGGACTACAAGAAAAAAATGCTGTTTTGGAGGCAGATTTCATTATCGTTTTATTGCCAGGTGGAAAAGGCAGCCATATTGAATTGGGCATCGCTCTTGGCCAAGGAAAAACTATATATTTGTACTCGCGTAATGACGATATTAATAATTTTGAAACAACTAGTACCTTTTATCATCTATCGAATATTGAAAAATGTACGGGAACTATCGATGAGTTAATCAATATCGTTACAACTAGACAGATCACATGACGTTCCTTGAATGAACGCATTCAGCTAATAGTGCTGGAAGTTTAGTGGTCGGATTCACATGGAATTATTATCTAGTTCAGAAGAATATTTCACATTGATCTGGGGGGATTAGTTTGTCAAAAATAGCCATCATTTCAGATATTCATGGGAATTTAACTGCTTTAGAAGCCGTGCTGGAGGATATTGAAAAACGTGGTGTAGAACGAATTTTTTGTTTGGGAGATTTGGTAGGGAAAGGTCCGCGGGGTTCTGAATGTATTAAACTTGTTAGAAAGCATTGCGAGAAAGTCATTTATGGAAATTGGGATGTATTTATCCGAGAAGAGACAGATAATGAAATCCTTAAATGGTTCCAAAGTCAGCTATCAGATGAAGATTTTAATTACCTAGCTTCCTTACCATTTTTTATTGAGTTTGAATTAAACGAGAAGCTATTTCGTTGTTTCCATGCCTCACCAAGGAGCGTTTTTGAGCGAATTGCACCTGAGTATCATCCAAAAGAAAAGTGTTTATCTCTCTTTGAAAATAGTGAAGAAACACATTCTCTACACAACAAACGCACGCCAGATATTGTGTTTTATGGAGATATTCACATTACATTATTAAGAAGCTATGAAATCGGCACTCTCTGTAATGTAGGAAGTGTGGGTTTAGATCTAATTGATGCTACATATGTCATTGTGGATGGTTCTCATGGAACAAACTCCATAAACTTTGTGCGCGTTCCTTATGATAGAGATGCAGAGCTTAAGGCGGCAAGGGAATTAGGAATGGTAGGTTATGAGCACTATTATAAAGAGATTATGTATGATCAATTTATGGAATCAAAGAAATAATATCATCTATTGAAAGATTGTACACCATATAGACCCGGGAAAGCCGTCACAAAGACGGCTTTTGCACGGAAAAGCAAAGCATTACAAGTAAGGTGTTTAAAACGGACACTTTCTTCTCTAAGAGATCGATAAAAAAGGAAAGACAATCATTCAGGGCTTATTCGCAGGTGATCCTTCCGTTTGCGGTCTTTTCCACTTTTCAATAAACAAATAAATGAACATCGGCAATACAGACAAAACGATAAACAGAATTGCCAATTCCAAAAATAGCGTGTTTATGCGATAGACAGGAATTTTCATGTCCATTAAATCTTTAATAGGATCTGCACCTATGGAGAGAAGGAGTAAAGCAAAGACAAGTTCAAATCCCCAAGTTCGTAAACGAATGATTTTTTCCGGCAACTCTATCTTCAGCAACTTCTCAAATGGAAGCTTTTTATTCGAATAGGAAGAAGCCCATTTATGTAGCGCGTAACCAGTAATACAGATTACACTAAAAAACAACAATTTGCCGATTGGATAACTTAGAATTTGTGATAATAAGTACACTAGGAGTAGAATTGTCACAGTACCTACAAGTACAATCCCCGCTTTTCGTTTCACATCCACTGTCACATGCCACTTCATCGGTGGTAATTTTACTTGTCGTTTCGTCATACTTTCTGATCCAACTTTACACTGAATTCCGGATGTGTCACATATTCCATATAGGCAACGACACCACTACCTTCCAAATATTTCTGAAAACGCGTGCGATACGCAGGTGCAGAAATGTAGTCGAGGACAAGCTCTTTTTGAACCCAACGGCTATCGGACGTTTCTTCAGATGTGCATAGCTCCCCGCCTATCGGGACACACGCGAAATCCATCATCACCTTTGTCGGCACATCAGTTACTCCGTCATACCATTTATGGATACCCGTATTGGAATAAATACCGATCAGTCTCGTTACCTCAATATCAATGCCACTCTCTTCCTTTACTTCCCGGCAAACGGCATCCATTAGATTCTCACCCACTTCGACTTGCCCACCTGGAAATACCCATCCTCCATGTTTCGTTTTGACGAGGAGAATATTGCCAGCTTCGTCCTCTACAATTCCACCTGCAGCTACAATATGTGTTGGCATAGCCATTTCCCTATCCCCTTCCAATTTTATTAGTTTATACACTCTTTTGGAATCCAACCTACGCTCCCATCACTCTTCTTTATGAGCGTGTATCCTTCACATGTAGCATTTACGATTGAAACGGTTTCTTCTTTCTTCACACTAAGGAAAGTCGTACTTACATCGCCCTTGCACATGCCATTATCTATGTATTCATTTTTCACCCATTGCTGGATACCCAATTTCACGTTTTCACACAGTGTAAAATAGGATTCTTTTTTAATCTCAATAAGCTCATAGTTCGGATACGTCACCGTCCCAACTCGATTCGTTAAGTCCATATGGTCCTGTACAATTTCCTTTTCTTCTAATTCATCCACATACGTACAAGTTATTTCTCCGTTTTTAATAATAAGGGCATTTAATTGTCCGTCTTTTTTAATGCCATTGCCACCATCCAATGAGATAATTCTCTTAGTAGTATCTATGACAGGAGAATTCGAACTGACCGTTTCAGAACGGTAATTGACGACTGGCCAATGCCCGACGATGACCATATTGTCCAACTGATGACCTTGTTCATAAAATAAAGGCATATACAAAGCAGATTCGAGACTTGTATTTCTCCAATCTTCCCGATTTTCCACACCTGCATGGATAACAATGAATTCATCTGTCTCATAACCAACTGGTAAGTGATCCAGCCAATCGAGTGTTTCACCAAAATGTTCGCGATAGAACTCCCCTAACTCCCGCAACGACGGAAAGTGTTCCAGTTTTCGATTATGCTGTTCCAACATTTCATTCAAAATCGAATACGGTTGCTTCGCCATATAGTTTTTGATGCCCTCTACGTTGTTGAAAACATATTGGTGCACAACATCGCAATTCCCTTTCGTAATAAAAACCCGATCTGCACAACTAGCAAGTTCTCTTGCAAAGGCAACCGTCGCAAGGCTGTCTGGCCCCTTCTCGCAAAGGTCTCCATTGATGAACAAGTAATCTTCCGTTGTGTATTTGACCTTTTCAAGTAATCTTTTAAACAATGGCAAGTTTGCATGTATATCTGAAGTGATAATAATTCGTCTGTTTTTATCCAAATCCAATGGCTGAATGTCGATCAAATGCCCCGTCTCCTTCGTTTTACATAGCATGTAACTACTTCTACACAAGTTTACCATATTCGATTGAATTTTCGATGATTTTATTGATAGAAGTATATTGAGTAGCTTCTCCTACTTGAAAAACTGTATTTTAGAATGAAAAAACCCCCATAATAATGGAGGTTCCCTACCTTAACCCGCTACATCCTTCGTAGCGGCTCTTTTTATTTTCATTCGTTGTTCATATACATTGCGCACGATCACTTTCGCTACTGCATAGACCGGGATGGCAACGATGATGCCTACAAATCCTGCAATGTTTCCCGCAGCTAAAATAATTGTGATGACCGTGAGCGGATGGATGTCGAGCGATTTCCCCATGACGTTTGGTGTAATGAGGTTGCTGTCAATCTGTTGTGCTACCAACGTGACAATCGCGACAAGAATGACCATTTTAGGTTCATCCAAAAATGCAATGACGACAGCTGGCGTGACCGCAATCCATGGACCAATGAATGGAATGAGGTTCATGAATAAAGCGAAGAGCGCCAACAACAGTGCATACTCCAATCCAATGATCTTGTAGCCGATAAAGATCAACATTGCGAGAATCGCGCTGATTAAAAATTGACCCTGAATGTAAGAACGAAGAACATTGTCAATGTCACTCAGCGTTTTCTTGACCCATTCTCTACGTTCTCCGGTAAATAAATTGTAAATGACCGGCGCAAATTTTTCGTGGTCTTTCAACATGAAGATGAAGAAAAACGGCACTAAAATGAGCAAAAATACTGCTTGGAATAGCGATTGTAAAAACTGAACAATCCACTTTCCGAAGTTTACCGCAATCGTTTGTAACGAGTCCGCAGCAGCATCAAGCGATTCTTCCAGTTTCTCCGGCAATTCGCCCTTTTGGTCAAGGAACACATCTTTCATCTTATCTAATTCTTTTCCAATTGCCGGTGCGTTTTCAACGAGTTTATTCACCTGTTGCGTGACAGGTGGACCAACAATTGCAAAGAAGCCCCAAGCAACGAGCGCTAGCGCTACAAGGATGGACACGATACTTGCCCAACGAGGAAACTTCCGCTTTTCTAAAAATCGTTGAATCGGTTCGGTCATGTAGTACAGCACGCCACCGAGCAAAAGCGGTAAAATGATCGCTTTAATAATGATGATAATCGGAGCGAACAAGAAACTGATCTCCAGGAAATACTTAATGACCAATATTGCTAATAGGATTCCTACTCCGACTTGGAACCATAATTTCTTCGTCAATCTTCCACTTCCTTTACCAATTATGTACATTACTTCTTAGTATACGGTTTATTACGGTCGGTGTCGAAAATAGTTTCACGATCACGTAGAAATTAGGAAGATTTTCTTTCTAGCATGTCCATAAATCTTCTTCTATAGAATTTTATCCATTTTTTGAGGTGACGATACTTTCACGTCAATACAAGCATTCATTCATCACATGCTAAAAACCGCGTGTAACCAAGACTCAACAGTTTGGTTTCACACGGTTTTCTGACAACTTCTCATCGATATAATCAGTCTTTCATAAAGTTTTCAATTTCTTCTTCAGTCATCGAAGAATCACATCTAACTTTAACGTCGCTGCCTTTTGTATAAATGAAACCAGGAACAGTCGGAATATCGTACTCTTTCCGAAAAGCAGTAATCCCGTCCATGTCCGATGGATCCACACTATCTACATAGTAGACAAGTGTATCTGTTTTATCCGCAACTTTTTTCAGCTTTGGAATGAACAATTGACAATACGGACAAACCGCCTTGCCAATGTAAATGACCGCCTCTCCGTCACCTTTGACCAATTCTTGTGCTTTTTCTGCAGTAATCTTCTCAAAACTTGCTACTGTTTCATTGTAAGTCGTATTCATCCAACATGCTCCTTTCATGATTGTTTTTGCGACTAAAACCTTGTTAAACGAAAGATTATCCTACTTCAGGAAAAAGTAAGCGTAAAATGTGTTGCGTTACGCGTCTAGATTCTCCTTTATACGGATAAATATGCATATACATCGATGGATTAAAGTTTGCTTCAATGATTCCGTATGCATTTTCATCCGTTGCAGGCACTTCCGTATTTTCAATAAGTAAATCAATGCCACAAATTCGTGCACCGATTGCAGTCACCGCTTCCGCTGCGATCTTTTTGTAATCATCCGGAATTTGATCCGTAACGTCAATCGAATCTCCACCTGTACTAATGTTCGAGTTTTCGCGTAAATAAACGATCTCTCCACTTTTAGGAACAGAACTGATTTCAAAACCTTGACCTTTTAGCATCAGCTTTTCCAGTTCTCCTAATTGGATAATCTCTAACGGCGTACGGTGGTCTCTCCCTCTTAGTGGATCACGATTTTTCTGGGCGACTAATTCTTCAATTGTCTGTTTGCCGTCTCCTTCGACATTCGCAGGCACTCTTAATAGAACCGCAAGCACTTTACCGTCTACAACGAAAAAACGGTACTCTGTTCCGTGTATGAATTCCTCAAGCAATACCGAAGAATCTTCTTTAAAAGCAAGTGAAATGGCTTTCTCGTAGTCTTCGTATGCTGCACCTTCTTTAAAGATGGAAATGCCTAAACCATAATTTGTTGACTTTGGTTTCACAACAAAAGGTTTCGTTGAAAATTGTTGATAGGCACGCATTGCTTGTTCTTCACTTTGAAATTCTTCACCTTGTGGCACGCGGTAACCATGTGCATGAAGAATCTTCTTAGTAACTGTTTTATTCTCCATTATGAGTGACGAAATATACGTATCTTTACTTGTCATATTGCCGTTTTTCACGTATTCCACATGTTCATTGACTTGGAGTTTAATGAACTGCTCTTGACGATCTATAATATCGACTTTAATACCTTGTTGCATTGCATCAAAAAGCAAAATTTGCGTTGAGAGCTCCATATCCGTGAAACCTGCTAACTGATAAGGATGCTTCCAAGCAGTATCGTAATTATCCTTCGCAAAAGTTGTTGCGACTTGACATTGCTCGCCAGTACCGATTTGTTCCACTAGTCTACCTGCTAACGTCAACGTTGGTTCTTCGATCATGTTTTTGACGTTTTCAAACAATGATTCAGGAACTTCTAGCTTAAACTTCTGGACAAACTGCTCCATCTCTTCAACGATTGTACGTGCTTCCTTATGAAATGCCGTTTTTTCCAGAGGATGTTCTAACGCAACGGTATTATTGTTTAAATCCCCTTCTTGCACCCACTCATCGGAACATGCCCCTTCTTCTTTCCAAAGAAGATACACTAAGAAAACATGTAAAAACTTGGCCTGTTCGTAGCTAATGCCGTTCAGTTCAAAAGGATTCAAATCGATATTTCGTAATTCGATGTACTGAATTCCATGATTCTGTAAATCTGCAACCCGCTGCCCACCACGTAATCGAACCGGTGAATAAAACTCTTTTTCCTCCACCAACTGCCCATTTTTCACCAAGGTTGTGAGGTCTGAAACATAGTCGTGAATACTATTAAAGGATACTTTAACATCCTCACGATTTGTATAACCGAATTTGCTGTTTCGTAAGCTTCTTACCGGCTCATTCGTCGTATTTTCCTCGAAAAAGTTTTGTTCACTAAGTGGAGATGCACCGAACAAATAAGTATAGAGCCAACGATAATGCAAATAATTTCTTGTCACTTTTAAATAGACTGCAGTTTTAAATTGATCATAATCTGCAATTTCTGTTTGTGCAGAAAACAGCGCTTTCAGCAGTTCCTCGCTAAACTCAAAATTAAAATGAATCCCACTAATCATTTGCTTTCTACGGCCGTATGATTTTGCTAACGCTTGGCGATATTCCACACTGGCCGGATTATTCAGTTTGGCAATTACGATCTCTTCTTCATTTTGAGGAAGCGCAGGAGGCATGCTTAATGGCCAAAGCATTTCATCTTCACTGATCGATCGATACGTGACATCATGAATGGCAGATAAGAAATTAAGTAGCTCTTCCAAAGACTCGGTTACAGGCGTGATTAACTCCATTTGGGTTTCAGAAAAATCACGCTGTATATAAGGATGATGATCTTGCACCGATAAGCTGCTTGGATGATCCGTTTTGGCTAAGTTTCCTGAAAGGTCTACACGGTGACTCTCCTTCTCTACTCCAAAACGTGCTTTCCCCAAAAATGGCATCACGCGACGATCATCCAGTAATTGTTTGAAATCCATTTAATAGCCTCCTTCATACTGGCTTGTAGCAACTTCCCGTTCATAACGAAAAGCACCAAGCGAAAATATCCACATTGACGAATCATGTGGATATTTTCATACGTGCACTATACGTAACTGCGGATTGTTTTATTGAAAGTGGTTCATATGGAAAGCGAAATGCTCCTCTAAGAAAGTTGCAATAAAATAATAACTATGATCATAACCTTCTAGTTTTTTATATTGCACTTCCTGGTTTGCTTGGCGGGCATTCGCAAGAAAATCCGTTTCTTCCAATTGAAGTGGATAAAAATTATCCGCACTCCCTTGCATGATTAGTAATGGAGGAACATTTCCATCCTTTATCAACTCTGCAGCGTCCCATGATTTCCAGTCGGATTGATTTTCACCTAAGTACGCTGTAAACGCCTTAATGCCCCAAGGTGATTTACTTGGATGCAAAATCGGTGAAAATGCTGAAATCGCTTTATATCTGCTTGGATTTTTCATGCCGATTACGAGCGCTCCATGTCCGCCCATGGAATGCCCCATTATGCTCTCTTCACCTGAAAAGTTCGGAATTAGCGTCTTCGCAATTGCTGGTAATTCTTCAACGATGTACGTATACATTTGATAGTTCTTTGCCCACGGTTCCTGCGTTGCATTCACATAGAATCCTGCACCTTGCCCTAAATCATAGCCCTCATCATTTGCTACCTGTTCTCCACGAGGAGATGTATCTGGCATGATGACAGCTGTTTGATAGTGATCTGCGAGGCGTTGGAACCCACTTTTGTGGCTAAAGTTATCATCCGTACAAGTTAAGCCTGAAAGCCACCAAATAAGAGGAATGGGCTTTTGACTTTCATTTGAAGGCAAATAGAGACTAAATGTCATATCGCACTGCAACACTTGTGAAAAGTGACGATACTTATTATGCTGACCACCGAATGAACGATGCTGTTCAATAAGCTCTACACTCATTTAAATCACTCTCCATATGTCAATATTGTACGGATCGACTCACCTTTGTGAAGTAATTCAAACGCTTCGTTGATCTCTTTAAAATCCAAGTGGTGCGTAATGAAAGAATCTAAGTCAATTTCACCATTCATATAGTCATTTACCATACCTGGTAATTCAGTTCTTCCTTTTACGCCTCCAAAAGCAGAACCTCTCCACACGCGTCCTGTCACTAATTGGAATGGACGTGTATGAATTTCTTTCCCGGCACCTGCAACACCAATAATTGTACTTTCACCCCAGCCTTTATGGCAACATTCAAGGGCTGCTCTCATCACTTCTACATTTCCAATACATTCGAAGCTATAGTCAACCCCACCGTCTGTCATTTCGACGATGACTTCTTGGATTGGTTTATCGAATTTAGCAGGGTTTACAAAATCCGTTGCACCCATTTTCTTCGCTAATTCGAACTTGTCTTCATTCAAATCAATAGCAATAATTCTGCCTGCTTTCGCTTGCACCAACCCTTGAATAACCGCTAATCCGATAGCGCCTAATCCGAATACAGCTGTCACAGAGCCTTCTTCTACTTTCGCCGTGTTGTGTACTGCTCCAATTCCAGTCGTCACACCACACCCAAACAAGCAGACTTTATCAAGCGGTGCTTCAGGATCAATTTTAGCTAATGAAATCTCGGGTACCACTGTATATTCACTAAACGTACTTGTTCCCATGTAGTGATAAATAGGCTCTCCATTGTAAGAGAAGCGCGTTGTACCATCCGGCATTAGACCTTTACCTTGTGTTTCACGAACTGCGCTACATAAGTTTGTTTTCCCCGAACGACAGAATTTACACTCTCCACATTCAGCTGTATATAACGGAATGACATGGTCGCCCGGTTGGACAGTTGTAACTCCCTCACCAACTGCTACAACAACGCCGGCACCTTCATGGCCTAACACTGCTGGAAATACACCTTCAGGATCATCGCCTGATAATGTAAAAGCATCTGTATGACAAACGGAAGTATAAAGGATTTTCACTAACACTTCTTTTGCTTTCGGTTCTGCTACGTCAATCTCCACGATTTGTAGTGGTTCACCCGGTTTAAACGCTACGGCCGCTTTACTTTTCATTAAACATCCCTCTTTCTAATTATTGTATTTACTGTATCCATCATGGCATGCGGACATACAATATTTCAATACTGACATTTTTGTCACTATGAACATAAAGCATAATAAGTTATGATGTATCACATAATGCACTTTACTCTTCTTATATTTGCATAGTAAAATTCTAATGGCAATACTGACATTTTTGTCAGCAAGGAGATTATTTAAAGGATAAAGGAATGAAAAAATTGGAGATTACGTATAAAGAAAAAGAGTTTTATACAAGTAAAGATTTGGCTCTATCTGTTATCGGAGGCCGTTGGAAAATCGCAATTATTTGGTGCTTACTACAGCAATCCCCTTTAAGACTAAGTGAAATACAAGAAAAACTTCCAGATGTTAACCAACGAATGCTGATCCGGCAGTTAAGAGAACTGGAAGACGATCATATTGTTACTCGATTTGTCTATCCTGTCGTTCCCCCAAAGGTTGAATACGAGTTAAGCGAAATTGGACGTCGTTTAGAACCCGTTGTTACGTCCATATGCAATTGGGGTGATCAATTCCTGAACCATGTCGAAAAGAATGAAAACGAAAGTCACTCATAGTCTTCATCGGAAAGTTTATAAACATTGTGGAGAGAAAGCGGATTGTAAAACCGCGTGAATCGACGTTTACAGAACTCCGATTCACGCGGTATTTTTAAACAATCCAAGAAGTGCTAACTCCCCACAAGTTGACTGAATAAAGCAATAGAGACATCTATTTACTAGTGAATAGATGTCTTATTGCTTAAATTAGTTACTATCCAATTCAATAATAATGTCTTCTAGTGTAAATTCTTCTCTACCCTTTCCTTCCTTTGTAGGATTGGTAATTTTTTTCACCGTTTGATTCGCACCGTTTCCGGTAATTTCGACACCACCATGATTTTCTGCTGTATATTCAATCATTGTCACATAAGGTGTAATAATTAGCTTTGTCGCATTCGGATCCAACTTTTGAAATGTCTTACTCCAGTTCATTTGCGTATCATTTACATTACCATACCCACCATTTCCAAAACCTTCATAGCGATTTCCTAAATCATCTCTAACTTCAATTTCAACATCGACATTGTGCCATTTATCGCTTATCGCTTTAGAAACTAGTTGATTATAGTACACAATGAAAGACATTGGGGTTACTGAAATTTTATCAACCGTTACTTTCACCCCATCCTGTTCAGCACTTTGGCCAAATAGCTGAACATCATTAGCAGATGCTTTTAATGAAAGAGAGAAATTCCATTTTCCTTTAATTTCTTCTTGTGTTTCCTCAATCGTAATATGGTCAACTTTCCATTGTACCTTTACACTTTCGGGATCCTTTTCATCTAATCTACTTCCCGTAATCAAGCCCACATATTGATTTTTGCCTACATGTGAAATTTGATTACTTCCTGAACCACCATTTGTCCCTTTAATATCCAAATAACCACTTGCAAGCGGCTTTTCTCCCAAATCTTTTTCACTTTCCATGGAGTAGGTCAGTAAAACGGTTTTCCCGTCGTATATTGCATCATTGATGGTAATTTTTACGCCATCACTTTCCTCCGTCAAATTGACCGCGCTGGAATACTCTTGATAATTATCGTAGATGCCCGTTCTTCCATTGTCTAAAAACCTAAAAACATCACCGATAATCGGTATGTTTCCAGCATGAGCAGGAAAAGCCAGGCTTAATGTAGAGACTGCTAATCCACATACAACTACAGCTGCTACTACTTTCATTTTCCATCCCTGTTTCTTCCTCTTTCGACGTATTGATGCTTTTAATTTCTTTTTCGCTTTGGCTCTATCAAATTCACTAATCTCCATTTCTTCCATTTCACTATCATTAAAATCCATTTCATTTAACAACTGATATATATCTTTTTTATCTTTCACAACACAAAACCTCCTGCTTTAAGATCAATCGCTTCCTTCAACAATCTTTTCTTGCCACGAAACACCCGATTGTCTATTGCGGTTATACTTAGACCTGTTTGTCTGGAGATGTCTGCCGTCTTGTAGCCTAAGAAGAATTTCATCAAAAATATATCTCGATCTATGGGCTCTAGTTGATTGATGAGCGTAATCAATTCTGTTCGATCTTCCATTTTGATTAATTCCTCTTCAATGGACATTTCGGCATTCAAATTCATATGTTCCGAAGTAATCTCCACCTGTTTCACTGCTTTTCTGTAGTAATCGATGGATTTGAATTTAGCTATTGCACAAATCCATTTTCTGAAATCCGTTGCGTCTCCGCGGAACTTATCTGCGTTGTCCCAAATGGATAGAAATACATCATTGACACATTCATCCACAATCCCTTCGTTACCAAGAGGGGAGAGCACCTTGTACGTAATTCCTTTTATTAATGGTAAGTAGGCGTCCACGATGAATTCTAGTGCGTCCTCTTTTTGTTTCTGTAATCTTCGGATAAAATTTTTACTAGTTGACTTCATTTACAAATCCCCTTATTTTTTGTAAAAGCTTTTACACCTTATACAACGTACGGAAAAATTTAATCTCTCACATTTTATTGTTATGTATGCTAACATCCAGTTTACCAAAGAAAAAAGCGATTCCCTGAGTGATAAATCGCATAAAAGAACTGAAGTCATCAACAAAAAACACTGATACGAAATCAGCGTTCTTAAACTTCCGTTTCCCTATTCATTTAAATTTATAATACCAAAAAGTCGCGATTTCATTAGCTATTGGGAAGTTTGAATAAAGGATTGTATCAACTAACCTCTATGCCATCATTACAAATTAATCTTAATCAAATAGTGTTTCTTTTTCAGGAGTCCGCAAAAATTCAAAGAGTGTCTTAATTTGACACTCGGTATTTCTATTCGTAGAAAGCTGCGGTAAATTGTGTTCCGAAAAAAATTGAATTTTATTCGTTTCAATGCCTGTAGTTGCTTCTCCTCCAACAATCTCACACAAGATAAATATCTTATAGTAGTGATATGGTTCTGGAGGGTGTGGGTGTTTATTTTTATCCAATACCGCAAGTAATCTGATTGGGAGTACATCATAACCAGATTCTTCTTTTATTTCCTTTACTACATTCTCTGAAGGAGATAATTCTATGTCACAAAACCCTCCTGGCAAAGCCCATTTATCATCAATATTTTCTTTCACCAGTAAAATCTGTTGGTTTTTAAACACTACACCTCGAACATCAACTTTAGGCGTTTGGTATCCTTTTTCATTCGCAAATAAATCTTTAATTTTGCTCATCTCAAGTTCAGTGTAAGCTGACATTATTTCTACACTAATTGTACGTAATTCCTCATAACGCTCAATGTCATACATATCTTTCGAAAAAGTTAATCCCGCCTGAGACAAAGCTTGAATTCTTTTTGCCCACTCCAACCATTGATGTTTCATAAGGCACCTACTTTAAGAAACCTTCTAAATTCCTTTACACTTTTGATGACCAAATCAGGTTGTTCGCTAAATGCAGGTGTTTGATATTCAGGTAACCACTGTACGCCGATTGTATAGACATTAGCTTGTACACCGGCAACTATATTTGCATCACTATCTCCAATATAAATCGCCTCAGAATTTGCTACTTGTAGAAGAGATAAGGCTTTCAGTAAACCCTCTGGATGAGGTTTAGGTTTTATGACATCATCACCCGTTATTATGACATCAAATAAACCTTCCATATTTAGTGCTTTTAGAGAGATATCTAAACTTCTTTTAGCCTTTCCTGTATAAATCCCTGTTTTTATGTCTGCTTCTTTCAAGGACTTCAGTAAATTAAGAATTTCAGGATTGACATCTACTAAGCTTTGATGTGATTCCGAATATTTTTCATAGAAATATTCAATTGCTTCTTCCTTATTAGGATGTAAAAGGTTATTTCGAATAATTCCTGTTTCAGAAGGGCCAAACATTTCTTTAATGGTATCCGAAGAAAGTTCCCTCTTATCAAATTCTTTAAATACAGATTGAAAAGCATAAAAACAAATCGGTAAAGTATTTGCCAATGTTCCATCAAAATCAAATACTACAGCATTCATAATTAGCTCCTTTGGGTTTAGCATGAGGACAGCAATCTTCACGCATTTAGTAATAGTCTATATAAGTATTCTATATTTTTGTATAAAATCCTTCTTTCTTATAGCTATTTTCACTGTAATTGACTTGACGAAGATTAACAAAACTAAGATTTCAATTCATCACGAATGTTTTAGTGCATATTCTTATACTTCCAACCTCAAAATAACACGATTGCCTGAAGGGTCTTCCACGACAAACGCTGCATCAATACGCTCAACGATATGCTCGAGCTCTCGAACGTTTTTTATCGCTTCTTGCAAAGTTTTTTCATCCGGATAAACGAGCGTAAATGCGTCCATTCCAGCACTTCCTTCAGTAGGACGAGGGGCATTCATCCCATTCCACGTATTCAGTCCGATGTGATGATGGTAGTTCCCATTCGCCATGAATAATGCTTGCGGGTAATGGCTGACAACTTTGAATCCTAACGCTTCATAGAACGTTTTCGTATCTCCTAAGTTGGCTACATGTAGGTGAACATGCCCCATGACTGTGTCTGCCGGGAGGCCATTCCATTCCTCATTCCCACTTTCAGCAACGACGCCATTCGCGTCTAATGGGTCCGTGCTCATTGCCACGAGCTCATTTTGCCACTTCCAGGAATCAGGTTCACGATCGCGGTAGATTTCAATTCCATTTCCATCAGGATCATTTAAATACAGCGCTTCACTCACAAGATGGTCTGACGCCCCTAATGGCACTTGATTCCGTGAAAAGTGCTTAATCGCTTTTCCAAGATCCGCGCGTGTCGGTAGTAAAAGAGCCAAATGATAGAGCCCCGTCCGTCTCGGTTCTTTGGGCAGTATCGCTTCCGGTTGCTCCAATACGAGTAAAGGTGTCTTCCCATCTGCTGTCAATACTACTTGGCCACTTCCTTTTTCCAAGACACTGAACCCAATAATTTCCGTATAAAAGTCTGTTAATTTGTTAAGATCTGTTACCTTTAAACGGACTTCTCCGGTATAAATATACGGTCGTTGATGAAATTTCATTTTCATTCCTCCTGGTAAGTTACTTACTTTATGTAACTAACTTTATATGCTACAATGGATATTGTCAACAACAAACGATTAGAAGCGAAAGGACCTTTGCCATGAATAACTTTGAACTATGCCCACGATTTGAAAAGGCCATTTCCATATTGAGTCAGCGTTGGACAGCCTTAATTTTGTATCAATTGATGTCTGGACCACAGCGATTTTGCACGATGACCGAGAAATTAGGCGTGAGCGGAAAAACGTTAACGGAACGCTTAAAGGATTTGGAGCAACAAGGTTTTGTCGTTCGCGAAGTATACCCTGAGACACCAGTACGGATTGAGTATTCATTGACCGACAAGGGGATGTCTTTGACACCGATTATGCAAGAAATTGAGGAGTGGTCGAGTGAGTGGATAGAATCGAGTTCTACTCAATAGTCCGAAACCCATTAAAAAACCACTCCCCTACAGCATTAAGGGTGTGGTTTTTTAGTTAGTCATTATAAATAAGACAGCGACACTTTTAAGTTCGCATTACGTTCGCGAATTGCATCTAGCAGAACTTGATCCTTCGTGTTTACCTTACTACGAATGGCAAATGTATATAAAATCATCGTTCCTAAATTGGTCGTCTCCACTTGGCGCAATTGGTGGAAATCTGTCAGCTCCCCAAGAATATCCTCGAACAAATCTTCATGATTCAAGTTTTCAGGTACTGTCACTTTTAAGATTTGGGTGTCTTTCCCTTTGCCATAATCGAATTTAAATAACAAATAGAAGATCAGACTAGCAAATACAGTTAGGACAATTGCCAACTCAAATTGAAATAATCCCGCCGTCATACCGACACAAAGACCAAAGAAAATATAGGCAATATCCTTGGCATTCGTTACCGCACTTCTAAAACGAATTAACGAAAATACAGCGAATAAACCAAACGCCACACCTGCATTCCCACTAACCACATTCATGACGACAGATACGACGACAGACATCATTATAATCGTATGCACGAATGCTTGCGAATACCGTTCCCCTGTAAATGTTGATATGTACACCTTCGTAATGATTAAACTTAATACTGCAGCTAAAGCCATTGCCGCGATACTCATTAGAATCGTTGGCTGCCCTTCTAATCCGTTAAATGAAAACAAGTTGTTGATCTGTTGCATCTTCCATTCCTCCAATAGTTGTTTTCTCTCGAACTACCTGTGGTGTCACAACACCCTTTAATAATTCTGTACTCGTGCAAAACTTCGAAGCACTTCGTTGTTCGCACTCCAAACTTTGTAGAATTCGTGCGAGCCATAAAGGCACACTGTGTTCAACCTTCACTTCCAATACGACAAGATCTTCGTCAATGAAATAATCACCATACGGACCGTGTTCAAGCATTAAGTCCTCTCTTCTACATCGCAAGTCAAAGTCGAACGTCATTCGTAAATCCACGTTATCGACACCATGCAGTGCGTGTCTGTTGTAGCTAACAATCATTTCTGGTTGCAACTCGTAATACTTACGAAAATAATCAATTTCTTTTAGCACTTGATAATTCGTCGTATCATACTGACTCAAGTCTGAATCAGTATCCGCAGACAAATAGCGATATGCTTCTTTTAGCGGCAAGAGCATACGCCTCTTATTCACCACTTTGTTGTGCTTTTGCTTGACTTCAAAAAAAGCAGTGCTTTCCGGAGTTGCCTCATCGTATACGCGCAATCTCAACTTCTGGCGATACTTCAACTTGTTTTTCGTTTCAAAGTAAATCGTCCGATCCGGATTATCGAAGTATAAGCTTGTGACGGTATACCGGCCATCTGTTCCGTTTTTATCATTTCTCATTCTTGGTCCAATCTGCTCAACTAATTGTTCATATTGGTTTCGGGTAATCAAATATTTTTGTTCTTTCCGACAAAATATCTCAATTGCCATGAGACCGTCCCCTTTCTCTTTTAGTAACTTACTTAACCGATAGCTATAATCATAGACTCACTGAATTTGAATTCACTGTGAGATAGATTAGAAATTGGTGAGGAATATATAGAAATTTAAAGTTACATATGCATAAAAAACCGATTGCAATTATGCAATCGGCTTCTAATAAGTAGAACTGTATGGCACTCGTCTTTGTTAATGGAGAAAACCATTTTAACGCTTCATTATCATCATTCGATTCATACCAGCTCTCCTTGCAACTCAGAAATCCACAAATGACCAGGAACATGAACCTTAAGTGCATCACAAAGCCATTCCTGATCCTCTTTGCCAATCAAATCTTTTACCGCAAGAAAGTCCGCATGATCTTTCTCTCGTGTGTTGTTAGCCTTATACAAGAGCACGATAACCGGATGTAAAAAAGGGATTTCTTGTGGAGACTTTAAGAATAGCAATGAACTTGGAAAGCTGATCCTCGGATCCCTTCTAAAAATCCATTGATCATTGATCACTTCATTCAACAGCAGCTCCAATTGGTCACCATAACCTTGATGCGTTCCATGCAATTCATGAATCGGCAATTCCAATGTCTCTGGACCCCAGTCAACAAATTGATGCTTTACAACTTTCTTGAATGACCAATCATGCAGCAATCTTTTTAGTCCATGCTGATCCTCCCGAAGTATGGCAATTTCTATATCTGAATGCTCTCGGGTTACCTGTCCAACAAAAAGATCAATTGCCCACCCACCTGCAATTCCCCACGGTCGGTCGTAGGCCTCCATCCAATTTGCTACTTTTTCAAATGGACTTAGCATTATATTAATCCCCTCCAATTAAGGCTGTTTCGATGACGCAACAGAGTGAAACAAAGATGAATCAAAATGAGTTCTTCATGTCGTTTATTGCGCCAGTAGTCCTTATTCAGCAAGAAATAAAACCATCAAATCTTCATCATAGTAATCATCACCTAGCTGTAATGCTCGTTTCTCTGTTCCATAACATTCAAATCCCACTACAGAATAGAGTTTTTTCGCTGGCTCATTTGTCGATACGACCGATAAATAAACCTGCTCGACACCTTCTATTTCTTTTGCCTTCGCAATCACTTCTTCTAGTAAAGCTTTTCCAATCCCCATGCCGCGTTTTTCAGGCAAAACATACATAGCTACAATAGTTGCTTTATGACGGAGTTTAATGAGCTTTTCTTTTATGAGCGTAACGACTCCTACAAGTTCCCCCTTGTCAAAAGCCCCAAATGTAAACGAGTCTTCGGATTGAAACCGTATTATGTATTTTTCAATAGGTTGTTCTTTTTCTTCTTCAAAGCTAGCAGCAAATGCCACAGGATTTTTTTGTAAAGCTTCTAGCCGTAGCATAAAGTATTCTTCAGCATCAAGTGCTTGTAAAAGTCTTATCTCCATAGTATCGCGCCCCCAAGTGTTCGAATTTCTGCTTCTCTACTTCTTATTTTAGTTTACAGCAATTCAAGAAATAATCTAACACCTATATTTCCGACAAAAATATTTAAGTTCATGTAAGGTATTTCATTGTTTTAACAAAGCCTTTTATCTAACGATTACATTTATTTACCGTTTTATATTTATTCAGATTACTATTGATATATTGTATACAAGCTGATAGGATTTACACTATTAAATTTAGTAATGGATTTGGAGGGGAAACATCATGGAATGGCAAACATATTATTTAATCCCTATTCTCTATTTAATTGCAATGATTGTAATTGGAGTTATGCTTTCCGGGAAACAAGAATCGCGAGCAGATTTCTATGTTGCAGATAACAAGATGAATTCTGCTGTGCTATTTAGTACCGTGCTTGCTACAGTAGTTGGAGCGAACACATATATGGGTTTTAGTGGATTGGTTTACACGGGAGGATTTTCTCTCATTTGGATGTTGGTTGCAGCAAGCACATCTTATTTTGTTTTGTTCTTTATTTCAGGGAAGATCCGGGAAAATCGCAGAACATTACGATGTTTTTACGCTGCCAGATTTGATGGCAGTCAGGTATAATCGACCGGTTGCTACCTTGACAACAATCTGTTCACTCATTGCACTGATTGGGAGTGCAGGGGGGAGTATTCTCGGCATTGGAATGATTCTTAATACAATTCTTGGTATAGATCCGATTGTTGCAATAGTTGTTACAGCTGCTATCACGATTGCTTACACTACATTTGGTGGGTTAATGGGCGTTGCTCTTACAGACTGGGTTCAAACAATTATTATGTTAATTGGTCTTATATTAGTTATCTTATTCGGTTTCAAAGCAATGGATCCAACTAGTTCACTATTCGCCGCGTCTCTAAACGGAGGAGAATTACTGCACAATGTTCTTGGTAGCCAATTTATGAACACGACTGAAACCGTTACATTTATGTTGGTAATTGGCTGGGTTATTACGTTTATGCCTTTAAACACGGTTAGTCAAACGCAAATCCAGCGCGTATATTCTGCAAAAAGCGTGAAATCTATTCAGCGAATTAGTTTACTCATTGCATTGTTTATGGGTGTATCGATGGCTTTCGGACTTACATTGATCGGGGGTATTGGTAAATCGCTATTGCCCAATTTAGCAAATCCAGAAACCGTTCTACCTGTATTATCAATGGAGATCATTAATCCTTGGGTTGGTATGGTAATCGTTACCGGTATTCTAGGTGCTTGTATGTCGACTATTGACTCAAATTTGCTTGGAGCAAGCATACATGTCACGAGAGATTTATATGAACATCGCCTAAAATCGAAAGGTTTACCGGTTGACGATAAAAGAACAATTACATTAGCACGATGGACGCTTGTCATCATTGGCGCAATCTCAACTGTTGCAGCTATTTTAACTCCATCCATCATGGGACTTTTGCTCTTCACCTTAAAAATATTTTCGGGAGCTACATTTGTACCTATAATGCTCGGACTTTTTTGGCCAAAAGCAAACTCATATGGAGCAATTACGGGTATTATCGGCGGTGGGTTGACAACTATTCTCTGTAATATTATGCAAACGAATATTGACCCCGTTATTTTAGGATTACTCGTGTCACTCGTAGGAACTGTTTTATTCAGTATTTTATTTAAAGAAGATGGTGACAAAGGACAACAATTTGTATTTAAGACCGTTACAAAAAAAGACTATGGCATTTTCGTAGAAGCGTAGTTATCTATGCAGCATTTTTAATTTCAATTAACTTCATCAGTTTATGGCCGTTCTTAATCGCATGTTCATTAATCGGCTTATGTGTTGGTGTCATTGCATTATTTGCTTTCATTCTACCGAAAAGAACGGAAAAAGTAGCTACCGACCAAATTGAATAACCAGATAATAACTGATTTCTAAGTTTGAATGCGTAGCTGAGTAAGTGAAATCTATCATTAAGAAAATAACGTAGCATCTAACTTTTCTTATTCAATGGACGACTTAGTTTGTCCGATAGATAGAAAGACGTGATAAGCTATGCGTCTTCTTTTAGATCTCTTGCACAACCAATGAACATGGATTTATAAAAAAATGGAGGTTAGTGAAGATGTATGCACATATTAACGGTACAAAGATTTTCTATGACGTAGATGGACAAAGCATTGAAATCGACGGAGACCAACTGAAAGAAAAACCTGTGGTATTTGTTATTCATGGAGGGCCTGGTGGCTGCCACATAACATTTAAGCCCTATTTGGATGAACTGACAAAAACCGCTTAACTCGTATATATCGATCAACGCGGTTGTGGGTTTTCCGAAAAGGATCGACCTGAAAACTATACGTTGACACAAAACGTAGAAGATGTGGAAGCACTTCGACAACATCTAGGTTTGAATAAAATATGGAGCCTAGGTCATTCCTATGGTGGCATAGTTGCAATGAGTTATGCCGTAAAATATGAAGATCATCTTGCAGGCCTCATCTTAGCGGCTACTGCACCTTCCTATAGCTTCTTGGAAAAAGCGAAAAAGCATGTGGAAGACGTTGGTACTCAAGAACAAATAGCAATGGCCGATCGACTGTGGGAAGGCAAATTTGAAACAATTGAAGAGCTCCAAGAATACGATAGAATTATGGCTCCATTATATTCAAAAGCAGTCGCTACATTGGATACACGTGCAACGCCACCTAAGAGACCCACTATTAAACGAAACGTCGAAGCAATAAACAAAGGTTTTGGAGATTTCCTTCGCACGTATGATGTACGAGAGGAGTTAAATGATTTACATGTGCCTACATTAATTTTAGCTGGCTATCATGATTGGATTACTTCTTGTTCAGAAAGCGAAGAAATGAATGCACTTATTCCAAATAGTGAACTACACATCCTAGCAAATAGCAGCCATAACTTATTTTCTGACGAAAACACGTTATCAAATCAATTAATGAAAGATTTTTTAAACAAACATACTAACTAAATCATCCTTTGCTATTTGGTTCTGGCCGAATAGCAAAGGATTTTTTAATCGAAAGTAGCTTCCGCGGGGCGCGCTTGAGCCAATCGAACAACGAAGAGTTCGATTGGCCGTATTTCTGCGTACTTTGCGGAAATTAAGGCATCCTTGCTCCCAACGCTTCGCTTATGCTCACAAAAGCCGTTCTACGTGACGGCTTTTCCTGCGGGTTCTCAACATTCGCGCTACAATCCCGCAGGACATTGAATAAGCTTCCTCGAATAAGCATCGCACGAACGAAATGCGTCAGCATTTTCGAGGAGTCGGCCTTTTTCCGCTCCAATCCACTCATGAAAATGAAAAAGAAAAATTGTAAAAGCAGAAAAAAATGCATGCGGCCATTTTTGCCATTGCATTTTTTCGTTTTGTCTCAGCCTTGGCGAAATATTTTACTGTCCTTATTGAACTAAAGCACCCGTTAGTTGAACAAGAGCTCTAAGTTTTAATAGGGATACAAAAAGAATGGTGCAGAGCAAATAAAACTCAACACTGGTAAATTACGGTAAATAGTGTAGGGCCAAATATTAGAGATGAATTGCGTTTAAAGGATAATATTCTAGATTTCAATACCAACCGTTTGTTATTTTATTCACTCTCGGTTTTCGAATTGTCGAAAATACTTAACATGAATGTTAAACCAGCAACAATTTCAATCAAATTGGAACTAAAAATTTTTAGAAACCACATACAAATTGGAAAAGAAATTGAAATAGTTGAAGTTAGTGGAGGAATTAACGAAAAGAGGAAACTAGGTATGAATACGCAAATAAATAAAGGTGCATTTATTTTAATTGACCATTTCTTTATAAAAATGAGTGATAGATAAACACCCCATATAAAAAGGATAATAGAACTAGTCCAAGAAGTAGCATTGAAATGTGAGCTATTATTAATTTGAGTTAAAATATCAAAACTGATGATTGTTAATAAAAATAATCCAATAACCCAAATTAATTTCCATATATAAGTTGACCATTTTTTCATGAACAACACCCCCCGAAGCGTTCTTTTATAATTATAATATGTTCCAAAACGAAAAGAGTTGCAAAATAATCCACCTAAAAGGATGATTTGTTCAATATATGAGCAAATATCAAAATCCTATTTTAATTATTCCTTCATTGTAAAACCAATCCCTGGATATCATATTCATTGCTTTCATAAAACTCTGTGATTTTCACATATAGGTCTGAAACATCATCTAGCGCGGTTTATTTATCTGTCTAGATTCACTTTGAGTTTGGCATATAGTTAATCGGCAGAGCATATTCTACGATAGTGAAAAAAAGGGGAAAGTAAAAACTGAAGCTGGTGTAACCGCTAAATTATATGTAGACTATGTCTTAAATTCAAGTGGCACACAAATCAGGTTTGATACAGTCTGGGGTAGTTGGACACCAGATCCTATGTATGTTGTGACAAACAGAAAAGTTGATGCGCATTCTTCAACTTATTGGGGTGGAAAGCTTTCTTAAAATCCAGCCTACAACACTTTCTGGTATAATACTGGATTTGATTATAATACTAGAGTCCTTGGAGATGGTGGTCCAAGAGCATGGAGTAGCGCTAAGATTCATGTAACTGGAATGGAAGGATTATCGCATACAATTACAGTAGATTTCAATTTTGCTAATTGATAATAAAGACCAACCAATCATTACCTACATATACCCATTAAAATATAGTTACGGGTAACAGTAACCAAAGCATATTTCACCTATTTTTAATAGGCGAAATGTGCTTTTATTATTTTTTTATTTTATACCAATCCAATCAATACACTTTAAAAAGAGGGATTCAAAATGACAAAAGTACTTGAATTCACAACGGAACATAAATCACTGAGTATTGCGGACTGATTGAGCCAACTGTGCGGATTTTGAGCCACTGTTGTTGTGTAGGGAATGGCTGTTAACCAGAATCCTAATCTTTTTTGAAAACGGCTAAACATCATAATGCTAAAGGGTTTAGCCGTTTTTTATTAATTATCTATTGGATTGGAAAGTACAACTAACCTGAAATAGAGAAAGAAAGACCCTTTTCGAGCTTTGTAAAATACGTACTACATTTCGAGAGATCTGTGTAGGGAAAATCCATACCTGCATTCTCTGTCTTCTTCAGCAGTCCACTCAATAAAGCAATCATGTATTATTCAAATCTAATCATAATCCAAGTTCCTAAAGATCCATTTCTTAATAACACCCCATAGTTTTCAACAGTATTAGGAACTGTGAATTCTAAAATGGCATGTAACTTTCCACCCGATGGCCTTTTAATATTTGTCCAGAAGGAAGTTCGATTTGCTCGTATGATTCATTGTCGATGAAAACATGGTCTTCACTATTTGCATACAACAATCAGCCTGTAGGTCAGCATGTTTTTTAGATATATTTTGAAAACTTTTATTATCCTTAATGAATTTATTATTAGAGACATAATTTAATTCATCGGGGAGGTAGAATCGCTTGTATATAAAGTTAAATTGTATTTTTCACTAACCTCAACCCAAGGAGTTACGAGCGCTTTAGTGGAATTCGTTTCCGTATTGCCGGCCGCGTGGATTCCAACGAGTCTATAAGGAAGACTTTGAGTATACCATGCACCACCACTATCACCCGCTGAAGAAACAACTTGTCCTTCATTTTCTACCTCAAAATAAACTAACCCCGTATAAAATGAACCTGATTGGTATCTCTTTTTGGTTACAACCCCACAAGTCTTGTTTGTCTTGACTCCTACCTTACAAACTCTTAAACCTTCATATTGAGAGAAAGAACCAGTCAACTTACTATCATACCCAGTAGATGAGTCAGCCGAAACACTGTATAATCCATTGGAAGCATATCTTTTTAGAGGAGAATCATTGACTTTTATTAATAAGAAATCATAATCACTTGCAAAAGCATCTAAATGAGTTGAACCCAAAACAGATCCATATTGGTAAAAAGTTTTACTATAATCATCGCAATGTCCCGCGGTGATTACCCATAAGTCTGAACCTTTTTGCGCAACACCTGCCGTTGAACATTGATGAGTATAATTCTTCCTATTTTGGCTAAACTTTGTCTGTATTCCAATCCCCGCACCTTGAGAATTAAAATCACTCGTTCTTGCCTTAAATGCTTGATGTTCAATATTATTGTTAACTGATAATTTGTCATCACGAATAATTGATATAGCGTCTCCATAAATTTCTTGAAGAATCTTTTCATTTTCCACGGATATATTTTCAATTGTAAGTTCTAAGTTATTGTTTTTAGTGTCTAAAGATAAAATGTAATTATTGGTTAAGTTTAACCCTTCAGTTTGTTTACTAAAGTTTTTTTTGCATTTCAACTAAATCATTAGAAGAATATTTAGTTTCCTCTATTTTAAATTCAGTTGGTGAAAAATTATTCAATTCTTTAGAAATCTTTTCTAACTTTTTGAATTCGGCATTCTTTTTATTTAAAGAACTTAATTGTATTACGACTTGATTATCATCAAAATAAAGATCGCCATTCTCATTTAAATTTTCAAATGTCAAGTCAATTTTGGAAAGTTCTTTCTCTAATTTCAAAATTAGCTTCTCTTGCTTCTTAGCAGCCTTTTCGGCAGCCTTTTCTTTTGTTAATCCTATTTCATTGGAATCTGCTTCTACAACTTTATCTTGAGTATTCGTACTCACAATTATTAATAGAAAAATAATAAATGATAATAAAATTTTCTTTTTCAAAGTGCTTCTCCTTCGCAATATAATTCAAATCAAAAAATATTTTACACTAACCGTTTATCCGTATATATTTAAAATATTTAATAGCCCTCAATACTTCATTATTTTATATACCTAATCCTTTATTTTTTTAATAAAATTCGTTTTGTTTACCTTACCTGGTGCTGTTTGAATTACTGACCCACGCCAATATATTTTTACTTTATCTCCTTTAACAAAACTTTTTTTAGTTATTCTGTTAATTAGAGGTACTTTATAAAAAGTACCACGAGATTCTGATGCTTTTTCCTCTAAAATCTCATTTATTTCGACTTGTGTTTTTCCTTCAACGTCAGTAGGTTGTAGTTCTATTACCCATAAACTTGTGTCATCTTCTGAGTCGATTGTACCGAAAACATAACCTTCACTATTTTTTTGGCTTAACCAGGACATTGTTCCAATTATTATTAGCATGAAAATAATAAGAGTAATCTTTTTTTTCATTTAAAATCTCCCTACCTGAAAATTAGTCGCACCACTATACTCAAAACCAAACGTTATCATAGCCCAGTATATCATATGATTATTTCTATCAATTATCCAAATGTCGGTAAAATTCTCTATTATTAGATGATACTTAAAAAACTACAGCGGTCACCTATCTTCTTGGTGTTGATTTGTCATAAAGTGGGCTTTTCTATTTTTCGATTGTCAAGGTCAGCAAAAATCACTTTCCAAATTTAATGTGCATGCAAAAAAAACACTTCCCCGCTTTTTACAGCGACAAAGTGTTCTTTTCAATATTATTATTCTCTTGATACGTATTCGCCTTCGTCTGTGTTGATGATTAGTATGTCACTTACTGCTTTTTACGAAAGTCAAAACGCACATTTACCATAAATAATGTGTTTACTCTCGTTCCCATCATGAACAAAGAAGGCATGGTGATCTAATGCTTATCCCACAAGAGGCACTTCCTCACTTCGAGAATCTGATTTACCTTCCTATGGTTCTGACTATATTGGCCAAAGACCGGCAAACCTTCAAAAAGGGAATCTTTAAATTGCAGGCACCATATATAAAGCTTGTAGATAATGCCATCGATGCTGTCCAGGTCGACATGAAGGAGTCATCGGACTATCTACGTCAAAACAAATGAAATTACTTCGCCGTGCCGTGGATGATACGTTTACTGCATACATATTTCTCTACCACGGAAGGGAAAATCAGCGACGTTATTTGAATGTACAGTTGAAAAATCGGACGGAAGAGCTACTGGAACTGTTTCTGAATTACGCGGATTTGAACACCACACGCGTATATGCACGGATTCCAAGCGAAGAAATGATGATTACCTATCAAAATATAATGGGGTGAAGAAATTGAATCAAGTCATTGAAGAATTTTTTAATGACCATGCACGTTTCAGTCCGGAAACCACACGAAGTTACCGAATTTCATTGCAACAATTTTTTTATTACTGTGCGAAACCATTTGATGAAGTCAAAGCACCTGACATTCCCGCATGGCTGGCAGATATGGAAGAAAATGCGTTAAAGCCAAAATCGATCAACTTGAAACTAACCGCGCTTAAATCGTTTTGTCACTATTGCATGGAAGAGGACAAACTGAAGAAAAATCCTACCTTCACGGTCAAATCACCGAAACTCGATGATTCCTTGTCTTACTATCTAAACAGACAGCAACTTACGCTTCTCCAAGAGTTGACCAGGCCAGATCCAAAGGAGCGCGCAATGGTGGAGGCCCTTTATACAACAGGGTGCAGGATAAGTGAATTCCTGAATATTAAGCTCTCGGATGTGAAATGGGATACCCGACAAATTTGGATACGAGAAGGGAAAGGAAACAAAGAACGATTCGTTTTGTTTACGCATGAATGCGCTGGCCGCCTAAAAAAATACCTGGCAACACGAAAGATAGTGAGCGACTATTTATTCTGTAATGAAAAAGGTGATCGGTTTCGTAATTTTAGAAACAGGAATTTCAAACTTTGTTTCTAATACGTCATCTGAATCCAAGGAAAAATTAGCAATAGCTTCAAATTCATAAGTACCTGTCTTTAATTTAAGTTTTTCTATCCCTTCAAATTTTACTATGTGAGGTTCATTCTGAATCAGAGTTGTTGTTATTAATGGTTGAGTCATAGCACCAAAATATTCAAAATCACCATCTTGTTGATAGATATTAAAGAAAAAAATACTTCCACCATGATATATATCTTTTTCTGCTGCTTCTCCTATATAAGTAATCGTGGCATAAACATTAAGGTCTTTTTCAACATTTATTGTTACTTCGAAATCATCTACCTGTTTAGAGTCATTGGTGATTTTCGGTTCACCACTTACATTTTCTTCATTGTTGTTACTTTTCACACAGCCAAATAGTCCAAAAATGAAAATTATAGAAACAACGATAAATAATCTTCTAATCATTCCCACCCCCTTTTACGATTAGACGGAATCCTAGTCGGTTTGTTTCATGCTTCAATCATAAAAATGAAGTGAATATGGATAACTTCAACCTTTTAGGGCACCTTAACAGAGATCCACAATCCACAGTGAGAAAGGTGGCTTTTTAATGAAGAAAATGGCGATTGCGGCATTAGGCATTGGAGCGGCCTATCTGATGCGAAATAAAGATGCCAGAGGAAAGCTGATGAAACAGTTTGAATCCCTCGCAGAACCATTCACCTCGAAAAACGGATCAGCATAAAAAGTCTTTCTCACAGATAAACGGCATCCTTCAACGGGGTGCCGTTTTTTCGTTAGCGTCTGTTTAGTTTCTCCTCTATTTGAATTTCTATGTGAATTGAGGTTACTTTCACTCAAGATAAATCCTTAGATTGGCCATCTGGCGTCTTCTTCCATTTACTATTTGTCATACAGTAGCTACATCACGAGCTATTCCTATAAGAAACCATTCTCCGTCTCTTTCTTGGTAGATGAACCGCAGTGATTGGAATAAATGCTCGGTTTCTCCTGGCGAATAGTATTCTACGTATTTAGCATCGGGGTAAAATTCATGGACGGTATTGATAACACCCGCAAAATTCTCTGCTGGTTCATTAAAAGTAACAATACTATAATCTACATCTCTCCATCCCCATCTTCGTAAGAGGAACTGCTGAACATATTCATCTAAAGACATTTCAAATTCTTTTTCTGATTCATCCATTCCCCATACATACTTTGTATCATTTTTTTTACTTATGTCCTTCTTTGATAAGTTGACATATTGCCCTCCATAGCCATCGGGATGACCAAAATCCGCATAAAAAGCAAAGATAACACCATGTTCGGGATCAACCTTTTCAGCTATTTTTTCGTAGTTGGACTCCTTTAACAGGGAAAAAAGTTCTTCCGTCAATGCTAATAACTTTTTTTCAATTTCTTTTTCTGAACTGTTTTCCGCGCGATCATGTTTTTCAATTTCTTCATCAGGGATTAAAGATCCTTCAGAATTCTCGAGTTTTGGATGCGAAATGTGTGTTTGATTGATAACTTCATTATTCTCTCTTTCAACTGAAATATAATAAAAGAATGCACCACCAAACAGCAAGAAGAGTAAAGATACTGATGGGATTAAACGTGTGGGCGCATACTTCTTTCTTTTTTCACGGTTAGAGTATAAACCATTTAGAAACCTTTCCTTCATTGCAGGGTCATACATTTTTTCTTTTCCAATATAATTATCGATAGCTTCCTTGATTTTTTTGTCATCCATTCAGAAATACCTCCTTAGCCTTCAGCTTCTCCTTCATTCGCTGTCTAGCTCTTCGAAGTCTAGTTTTAATTGTGGTTGTCCGGCAGTCTAGAATTTCTGCTATCTCATCTATTGTGTAATCTGCATAATAATATAAAACGAGTACTTCACGATATTTCACAGGAAGTTCAAGTACTTTTTTTCCAAGTTGGTCTTCTTCACTTTTGGTTACAATAAGTGCTTCAGTAGAAGATGCTCTATGAATTGTTTCAGCTATTCTATTTGTAAGGAGCGTATTTTTATAGTGCCAGCTTCTTAAGTAGTCATGACTGCGATTTATTGTCATGCGATACAAATATGTTTTGTAACTTGCCTCACCCCGGAAATCCGCTCTTTTCTCATACGCACGCATGAAAACGTCCTGCACAATGTCCTCAGCAGTCTGATAGCTCTTTACGTATGTAAAAGCTAACCGCAATAGAGACTCTCCATAATCATCTAGAATGCTCCCGAAATCATTGTTATTTTGCATGATTAACTGTTAACACCTCCCTGACTTTATCTGTTAGACGGAGTGGAGCAACTTTTGGATTCAAAAAAATATGCTCAACTCTTGGCTCTTGTGGAAATATACTAAAATACATATTTAACAGCATGTCGATACTCAACCAAAGCAACTTACCCAATAGATGGAAGGACATAAATATTTTTCAGCTTCAATTTCCAGAACATATCATGACTTGATCATCATTTAAAAATCTTTTGTAGGAGAATGAATTGTTGAAACTTTCAATCCTTTCATGCCGTCTAATGTCTACCTACGCTAGAGCAGGTAGAAGAAGATTCACCCTATTATTATAAAATTGGAAGGTTGGATTTACTTGAAAAGAATATGGGCGTTTGCTTTTATTTTGTTGTTTGTAGTCGGTTGCTCGAATGATGATAAATTGAATCAAACAGTTAAAAAATACGAGAATAAAATTGAAAATCAAGAAAAGGAAATCCAGGAGTTGAAAGAAGAGAATGAACAACTCAAAACGGATATTGCAGAATATAGTAGTTACTTACAGGTTGCTGATCGCCAATCGAGAAATATTATGGGCTATATTTCGGATGGAAAGTTCGAAGAGCTAAAAAAGGAATACAACGTAGAGTTTAATCTAAAGGATGATAAAATTGATTTTGGCGTACCAGAGAGCAACCTTCCATTTCCTATTAAACTAGCTGGATATCCTATGCATATAGCTAGTTTTTCTATGCACCCTGATGGTGTGGATATCAATTACTTTATTTATGATCTTGAGAAAGAAGAAAGCCATTTAATTAATATGTCTTTTGACAAAGACAGAGAGTTTGAATTCATATTCTTTGGAGGTAGATAAAGTAAGCACAAAATATCGGAAGGGTTAAAAGACGACATAAGAACAGAAAAACATGAAGTGGAGAAATAAAAGAAAGATTTATCTTCTTTTAATTCTACATTAACACTTTTAGATGAAAATGCTCAAACAACGATGGATTATAAATTTCTACTGCAATTGCTTCCCCTGCTATTTTTTGAACGCCCTCTGTTTCCAAACGAGAAGAAGGGTCTTTAAGCAACCAACCGATTGGTTCCCACCTCCTATAATCGACAGCATTTTACTAATTCCAGCTTGATTCGACAATGATAGATTAGTATACTTACTAAAAACAGAATTTAAAATTCTCTAACAAAAGGGAGGAATTTAAAGTGTTGTCGTCTACTTGGAACCGTTTATGGGACATGCATGACCAAGCAAAAGGTTTATTTCGGTTTTTCTTTCAGCCAAATTCGTCTGAAGTTGCTTCAGGGGGAGGGGGTGGACAGGCGGTTGGTGTAGGAAATGCCGGTGGCGGCAAAGATCCACGAAGCTATTCTCCAGCACAATTGGTTGGTCTCATTGTAGGACCGCTATTATTTTTCATAACGTTATTGTTTTTCAAACCAGAAGGGCTATCTCCAGAAGGCGTCGCTATTTTAGCAAGTACAATGTGGATTGCGACTTGGTGGATTACTGAAGCCATTCCAATCCCCGTTACATCACTGTTGCCGCTCGTATTATTCCCACTTTCAGGTGGGTTGGACGTGAAGGCGACTGCATCTGCTTACGGAGACGAAACGATTTTCTTATTCATGGGTGGTTTCATGATTGCGCTAGCAATGGAGAAATGGAATTTACACCGACGGATTGCGTTAACGATTATTTCTGCAATCGGTACGAATATGGACCGTATTGTTCTCGGATTCATGGTGGCTACAGGGTTTTTATCGATGTGGATTTCCAATACAGCAACGGCCATGATGATGGTACCGATTGGACTTGCCATTATCTATCAAATTTCTGATGCTTTACGTGATGACCCTTCCGTTGATACGTCGAAAGAAAATTTCGGTTTTGGTAAAGCACTCATGCTTGGAATTGCCTACTCCGCATCGCTTGGAGGTGTGGCAACATTAATCGGTACGCCGCCAAATACTTTACTCGCTGGAGCGATTGATAAATTGTATGGCATAGAATTATCCTTTGCAAAATGGATGCTGTTTGGCGTGCCTCTCGCATGGACCTTCATATTTATCACGTGGTTTTATCTTGTGAAGTTTGCGTATCCTTCCAAATTGAAAACGTTACCTGGTGGGCGTGCAGTCATTGACAATGAAAAGAAGAAGTTAGGTAGCGCATCTGCTGAAGAGATACTGGTTCTTATTATTTTCATCTTGGCCGCTTTCGCCTGGATTTCGAGAACGTTCCTTCTGTCTAAGTTCATCGACGGGATTAGTGACGGTGTCATTGCAATGGTTTTTGCCATTTTGCTTTTCATTGTTCCATCCGTAAACAAGAAGGGCGACCACCTGCTTGACTGGAACACCGCAGTCAAATTACCGTGGGGCATCTTATTGTTATTTGGTGGAGGACTAGCAATTGCTGCTGGTTTCGTCAGTTCGGAATTATCGGTATGGATCGGCTCTCAATTATCTGGATTGCAAGGCGTTCATATTCTCGTCGTCATTTTAATTGTCGCGACACTCGTCATCTTCTTAACGGAAATTACATCGAACACTGCGACGGCATCCATGATGTACCCAATTATGGCTGCACTCGCTGTTGCACTCGGTTTTCACCCATACGCATTAATGATTGCGGCAGGGGTTGCTGCATCTTGTGCATTCATGTTACCGGTTGCAACGCCGCCAAACGCCGTTGTATTCGGCTCCGGCTATTTACGCATTCCGGATATGGCAAAAGCCGGTTTGGTGCTCAATATTATCGGCGTTCTGTTAGTAACTACTGCCATCTATTTCTTACTCCCGGCTGTATGGGGCATTGACCTCCATAGCATTCCGGAAACCTTTCAGTAAAATCAAATGAAGAAACCGCATGGAATCAAAGATTTGGCTCCATGCGGTTTGTTTATTAAAATGCAACGAAGGCAGGCAGTAACAAGCTTGCAGCAAGTAAAATAACCGCAGCAACTTTCGACTGTTGAGCAAGCCGTTCATCACCCGACTTTATATGCTGAAAAAACGTCAAGGTGAAATAAAAACAAAGTACAATGAGGGCGGTGGATAGTATAGATAGCCCGAATAATGCGCTCGTCAATTCCTCACTCCTTCCTACAAATCAACGCACTCCATGCGCTTTCTTTCTTTTATTAAACCGAATAATACTGACATATACGACTGGTAAGATTGCTGTGAACGCAATAAGAACACTCCATCCTCCCGCTTCAAAAAGTGGACTAAGCAACGTACTTCCCATTGCTACACCGATGTAATAGGAGACGAGATACAAACTGGACGCGCTCCCCTTATGATGTGTCGCTTCTTTGCTGACAGAAGCTGCTGTCAATGAATGCGCTGTGAAAAATCCAAGGCAAATGATACATAAGCCGATAACAATCAATTCAAGCGGGGCAAACAAAGTCATTGCAATGCCCGTTGATAACAGAATGACACCGACTAATCGTACATTTCTAAGCCCATACTTGCCCGCCAACCAACCTGCAAGCGGTGCACCAACTACTCCAAACCCATACGCTAAATACATATATGAAATGGTGTCTAGTGATAGTGAATAAGGCGGCTCCATGAGATGAAACGGCAAAAACGTCCATACACCTGTGAATGCTAATTGGAGCACAACCCCTAACCCAAAAACGAGCAGCAACGAAGGATTTTTCAAGTGGAACATGAATCCTTCGATATCCTTCTTCATTCCATTGGCACTCGGGACAAACTTCTTGGATTTTGGCAATACAAACAGCAGAATCCCCCAGAGGACAGCACCAAATATAGCGAGTATGTATAACGATGTCTGCCACGTATATTGTTCAGCGACAAAACCTGTCAAAAAACGACCAATCATGCCCCCCAAACTATTAAAAGAAATATACGTTGCAGTTGCAATGCTAATATATCGTACATGTATTTCCTCACTCATATACGCAAGGGCAGCCGCAGGAACACCTGCTAAAGCAAATCCTTGGAGGGAGCGGAACAGGATAATGACAAAAAAAGAATCTGTTAAAGGGATTATGAAGAAAGGGATGACGGATCCTATCAGTGATAACTGTATGTAAAGCCTTCTTCCATTTCGATCGGAGAAAAAGCCAAGAACCACCAAACCAACAATAAGACCGATTGTCGTTATCGACATCGCTGTACTCGCATAGGATACAGATATCCCAAACTGCTTTGTAAATAAAGGTAGCAACGGCTGCATGGAATACATCGCCGCAAATATAAATACAGACGCCATTCCTAATCCAAAAACAATTTTCCAAAACTGAATATCTTTTGGTGTGTACCCTTCCTGTTGCATGTTCCCACATCCAGTCGTCAGACAATTTAATAGGTTCATTATAGCACTCTCCACCCTCAGTAGAAGGATATTTAAAAATCTTCTAAAGAAACAGCCCTTTGTGAAAGGAATTTTCATACAAGCTGTCGAATTAACGTAAGTAAGTTTTAAAAAAGATTTGAAAGGGTTGGAAAAACGAAATGAGTCACGTACATGCTAAAGAAGAATGTGAGATTGTAACAAAGGAATTCAAATTTGTCGGAATAAGTACGACTGCCCCGTTTCCATCCGGCTTTCCTGAAGCTGCCATGAAAGTACAACAACAATTTGAAAAGAGAATGCTCGAAGTAGAGAATTATGTGGATCGACAAGTTTTATGTTCTCCATATGTAGGAAACGGAATTGTGACGACCTATTTTGCTTGCCTTGAAGTGACGACATTGGAAGTCATTCCTGAAGAGATGATTGGCTTTACCATTCCAACGATGCAATATGCCAAAACAACTTGTACAAACAAAACGATTGTAAATGGCTATGACAAGATTTTTCAGTGGATAAAGGATAATGGGTATACTCCAAAAGGAAGTGATGCCTTCCACCTTGAACGCTTCCACTTAGACGAGCAGGCTGCGGAAGAACAAGTCGATCTTTTAATCCCCATCCACTAATACAACCCATCACCTCGAGAGCAACAGATTATGGGGCGTCAATCTAAAAAAGGCTGACACAGTCAATCAGTTTTCACTGACTTTCTGTACAGCCCCGTTGTTTTTTCGTTTTTCCATATAGACCACAATTAGTATACTCGCTTCGTAGAGCAAAACCATCGGGATAAGCACGATGAGTTGGCTAATGAAATCAGGAGGCGTAATAAGTGCGGAAATGATTGCGAGTGAGATATACGACCATTTTCGTACTTTTTTTAATGTATCTCCTGTCAGTAAACCAATTGCGGATAGAAACATTGCGACAATCGGCAATTCAAATAGTAAACCTATCGGCATCGTCGTCATCAGCAAAAATTTAGCGTACTCTTGTGCGGACACCATGACGGTAAAATTCATCGCTCCTATGGATACGAGAAAGCGATAACTTAATGGGTTAACAACAAAATACCCAAAGGCCAATCCCCCTATGAACAACAAGAGCATAATTGGCGAGTACAACCCGATGAATTGGCTTTCCTTCTCTAGTAAACCCGGCTTTGCAAATTGCCAAAGATAATGGCAAATGAAGGGGAGCGATAAGCCGAACGACAAGGCCAGCGAGAGAGACATATAGAACGTAACAACTTCTAACGGACCAAGCACAATGAGCTCGTGACCTCTCGTAACAACTGGAAACCATAAATTTATTGTCGAAAAAACTAAGATAAAAAAGACGACAAATGTCACCGTACTCTTAATCAGTTGTTTACGCAAATCCGTCAGATGATCGACGAGCGTTGGATCCTCTTCTCCTCCATCGCCACTTTGATTTGAAGAGATTAGCGGTGTCGAATCAGTTTCCTTGCTTGTCATCTTTGCCGCTGCATTTTGTCCATCGACAGTTGCGGACGGTTCCTTTTCTTCATCATGCGCTACCATTTCATCACCTTCAAGCAATATCGGTTTTCTTCGGCTCTTCCTTCTTGCCTTCTTCATCGTCAATGATGTCACGAGCCGATTTCTTAAACTCTGCCAATGTCTTACCAACTGCCGAACCGACCTCCGGTAATTTTCTAGGTCCAAACAGTATTAAGACAATGACTAAAATGATGATTAAACCAGGTACTCCAATACTTGCCAAGCTCATTTAGTATGCCTCCCTTCCTATACAAATAATCGTGCTTTCATTTTCTGACCCGCCTAAACGATTTGTATAACAGTCGGTATGAGGAGATTCATCGATAAAAATGGGTATGCTTCCTCGACAATCTTCCTTCCTCCTTCGATGTAGTCATTTCTAGCATGTCCGTTTCTCCCTGGTTTTCATACTCGTTGAATTTGAATTCTGTAGACCCGGCACATTTCTTGAATATTTGTTGAGAGGACGGTTATCAATGAAAAGATTTGTATGGATACTTGTAATAGTTGTCTTAGCAGGTTGTTCATCGAAAGAACTTGATGAGAACGATAGAAGCATTGAAAAAATTGCAAACAACTTAGAAATACCTTGGGCGATTGCATCAGACGGTGAGAACTTCTTCATAACAGAACGCAACGGAACGATTGTGAAAATCAAACAAGACGGAACGAAAGAACGTCAACGCGTCCGTCTTTCAAAATCGTTATCCAATGCAGCTGAAGCAGGTTTACTAGGATTTGTGCTTCAAGACGATTTCAGTCAATCCAAGTCTGCTTATGCATTTTATACGTATGACGAAAACGGTAAGCCCTTTAATCGAATTGTGACGCTCACGTACGATAACAATGCATGGCACGAAAAAGCTATCCTATTGGATGCGGTTGAATCCGGCTCATTCCACCATGGTGGTCGGTTGGCATTATCACCGGAAGGCGTGCTCTATGCAACGATTGGTGATGGATCTGTTCCTAACAAAGCACAGAATCCAACAAGTTTTAATGGAAAAATCTTAAAACTCGAAGCGGATGGAACCTTCACGATATTTAGCTTAGGTCATCGGAATCCTCAAGGACTTGCGTGGGATGAGAAAGGAAACCTTTATTCTTCAGAACACGGACCATCTGCAAATGATGAATTGAACAGGATTATTCAAGGTGGGAATTATGGATGGCCACTCGTCGAAGGACAGGAAACATTGACGGGGACGGAAGCCCCTTTACTTACATCAGGAAACAATGAAACTTGGGCACCTTCGGGAATGACATTTCATAAGGGGTTGTTATATGTAGCTGCACTTCGTGGAGAAGCAATATTGGTTATTGATCCTGAAAATATGAAAATAGTAGATACGATTGAAGGCTATGGACGTATTCGTGACGTATACTCAGACGGAGATTCTTTATTTTTCATCTCCAATAATACGGATGGCCGTGGGACACCTTCACAAACAGACGATAGTTTGTACAAAATTAACAATAAACCTGAATAGTAGCACATAATTGTTAACATTCTCCATATTAGTCCGATACTAACTATAATGACTGTTTAGGGGGAACAGGTATGCTCGGCAAATGGAATGCAATGGGATTGAACATCGTTCGGAATATGAACATGCATCAAAGCCAAATTGCTCTATCTATGGAAAGACTCTCTTCAGGGAAACGCATAAATCGCGCAGCAGACGACCCGGCTGGTTTAGCAATATCGGAAAAGATGCGTGCTCAGATCCGTGGTCTTCAAGTAGCGCAACGTAATATTCAAGATAGTATTTCAATGTTTCAAACTGCAGAAGGTGCGTTGAACGAAACCCATGCAATCTTGCAACGCATGCGTGAGTTAAGTGTTCAAGCTGCTAATGGTACGATGACAGATGTCGACCGTGAACAACTTGAACTCGAATTCCAAGAGTTAAAAAAAGAAGTTCAACGTATTTCGAAAGATACCGAATTCAATACAAAACCGTTGCTCGATGGCTCTCAGTCTTCATTCAAAACACAAGCAGGAGCGAACGCTGGACAATCCATAGAATTTACAATCGGGAATATGGGGATCGACGCGCTTGCACTGAAAGACGCTTCAATTGCCACACAAGAACAAGCGAATGAAGCGATTTCTTTTGTAGACGATGCCATTAAACAGGTTTCCTCCGAACGTTCTAGAATAGGCGCCTACATCAATCGTCTAGAACATGCTTATAACAACGCATTGACGATGGAAGAAAACTTGACTGCAGCAGAATCACGCATACGAGATGTCGATATCGCAAAAGAAATGATGGCACTGACAAAAGCGAATGTGCTTATGCAAGCGAGCCAATACGTCCTCTCGTTGCATATGCAACAAGCTCAATCTGTCCTACAATTGTTGAAACAAGGATCTTAACGACAACTTGCACCGCTTCACCTGCTTGCGAGCAGGAAAAAAGGAAGAGAGTTCCTCGCTCCCTTCCTTCATTCTTCAAATCCAAGTATCGGTATTCGGTCTTCTAAAACCGTAATTTGTTCAAACGGAATCTGTATCTGGTATTCATCTTTGCCATGTGGACTGACATCGACTTTTTTAATTGCATACGGATTATTCGTAACGAGCGTGATCATTCCATTTTGCTCGTTATAGCTTTCCATCGCAAAGCGGTAGCCTGAAAGCATCGCATAAGGGAAAATTTCGTATGCATCCTCCAATTCTTGGATTGCAACTTCTTTAAAGAGTACACCTTCCTGCTCTAAGCTGATAAAACCTTGCTGCGCATCCTCAAGATTTTCTGATTGTAGAAAGTATTTGCGATCTCTTGAAACAATGGGATATTCCTTCCCATTCCAAATTGCAAAACGTCCTTTTCGAATCATGCCATCTCCTCCAAAACATATCGCTACATTACCATTATATCCAACTCGCCCTAGCCGAGAAAGATGAGTTTGTCCGCAAAATTACGAACTCTATTAAGTACTTTCCCCTCATGACAACTAGAAAAACAATTTGCTAACTTGCTGCGTTTAGTAAATTTTTCTGTGGGGTATCCAATAACTACAACGATTTAAGGAGGATGTTAACATGAGAGACAATGGATACTCTGAAAAAGCGAAGGGCGCAGTCAATAAAGTCAAAGGCGAAGCAAAAGATCAATTTGGAAATGCAACCGATAATGCAAAAATGCAAGCTGATGGAAAAATGGACAAACTGAAAGGTGAAGCCCAACAAGAAGTCGGTGAATTCAAAGAACATTTGGATGATCATCATAGCCGACGATAATGCATTTTCATTGGTAGGGACAGTCCTCGTCATACCCCCTGTGACGAGGACTGTCCCTTACTCCTTTTAAAGGTTTGTTGTATTAATTCTTGGCATCAATTCAGAGTTGGCATCCCTTGGTTCGTTATGATCCTCACTGGAAAGAACTTCTCCACTTTCAGTCAATTCAGCACTACTATCCCTTTCCTCTTCTTCAGCTTCAATGAAAAGCGATACTGCTCGATCTTCTTGATGTGGATCCGTCATTTTATCGACTACTATTGAAGTGCGTTTTTCTAATGCAGACGCGACATTTTCCGAACTCACTTCCGCTGAAATTTGTTCATCTCGATATCCTTCAGCTTGTAATCCCGAGATTTTTATTACCGCCTCATCTACTCCATTAAATGTTCCCACATGCTTTTTCGTCATTTGGCAAAACGCTCCTATTCTTCTTGACTTTTAGTATACTTTACCCAATTTTCAATCAAAAACACCTGCATGTTTCATCTCACATTAAAACGTGAATAGTAGAAAAAAGCGTAACAAGAAAGGACGTGTCACACATGAACAAAAAACGGAATTTCACGGAAAACGACAGAAAAGATGCAGAAGGTTCGTTCATGGACAATCCTGAAAACCTGCCAACAGACAAGGAAAGTATTTACGATATGCATGAAGATATGCAAACCGTCGACTCCATCCCACTAGAAGATGTGCGGATGGAAGAGGAAGAGGAAAATCGACCACGGGATACGAAAGACTCCTCCTCAAGTGAAGAAAAATTTTCAACTGAGTAAAACCAATTACACCTGTTAGCAACCACAAAGAACCGCGCGAAGCAATGGCTCCATACACCTTGCTTTCACGCGGTTTTATACTGGACGAGATTAAAAGTCTGAACGAAAACAGCATGCATACTCATGAACGCTCTCGATTACTTGTAAAGCACTAAATCAAAACCTTTTGTTTGGTAAAAGCATTCTGCGCGAAAGACAACTTCCGCCTACAGGAACTCCACGCGGGTTCATGCTGATTGGGAATCCAGTATCCATTTTACTCTGAAGCTTTAGAACACCACATACTTTTCTTAAACGCGGCATATTTCTTGGGAAAGCCGCATAGTTCCCCCGAACGCAGCATAACCTCTTAGAACTCAGCATATTCCAGCAAAACGCCGCATAACCCCACGGAACTCAGCATGTTCCTGCAAATCGCCGCATAAACCCACAGAACTCAGCATATTCCAGCAAATCGCCGCATAACCGCCCGGAACGCGGCATCCCCCCAAGAGATCTTCTTTACACAGTCGTCTTCGCAGCATTGCGCTTGGCGAAAAAAATCCCAATCAGGAGTAACCCGATAATTAACCCAACAGTTAATCCGATACTCAGCCAAACCGCTGAAGTCTCCACTAGCGCATCTTGAAAAGCATATGATGCGTACGTCGCTAGTTTCAAAGGTGAAATCGTCCAATACATACCAACGAAAGAATCAATTACCGGTAAAACGATTAACACCAAAATGGAAACGCCCGCTACACCTCCTGTGGAAAGCCATGCACTTAACGCAAGGACGACTGTGACCGCAAAAACAACCCACAAACTATATGTGCCGGCAAACTGCATGACTTCCCCTACATCAACTGGGTTGAATAAAATGTCGATGTAATACCAAGCAGCTAGGAAACCCGCCCACATACTTCCCAGCATAATGGCGTTGACAACTATCCATTTGCTGAGAAAATAGCTTCCAAAATCCATCGGTCGTACATAAAGCAACGTAGCCGTCCCATTTTTTCGTTCACTAGCGATAGACCCCATAAACGCAAGAATGAGAATAAGCATTCCGATCATCTGGTATTGCCCCATTAAAGATACAAATATATCTTCACCTCGAAGTTCCGGCCACACGAATTCCGTCCCCTCAGGCATATTCCCGATACTTTTCATAATTTGCGGAAGAAAGTGGTTTGTGACTGGTTCGATAATCCCGAAGATGATGAACACGACAGGTATCCAAAATAGCTTATAATTACGGACGTTTTCCCGCCATTCTTTTTGCAATAAAACCCCCAGATTTCTCATCCTTCGACCACCACTTTCATAAAGATTTCTTCTAAGCTCGCGGTTTGCAGTTCAACTTTTCGAACGATGCAAGAATGGGTATGCAAGAACGCTAGCACTTCTGACATATTCGTTTCTTCCGTTATTGGATCGATTGAAACACGTTGACGTTCACTCGTTGCCTTCCATGGCGCAAGTGCGACGAACCTTTTGAATTCCGTATCTAATTCAAACTCAATAAGAATACGAGGATTCGCATATTTTTTACTAACGTCTGTGAGGGAACCATTTTCCACTAGCACACCTTTTCGTAAAAATAAAAGCTGGTCCGTCATTTCTTCTGCATCATTTAAAATGTGCGTTGAGTATAAAATTGTCGTTTGTTGCTGCAATTCTTTCAGCAAATTCATGACTTGCCGACGCCCTACTGGGTCAAGCGCTGATACTGGTTCATCCAACAGTAAAAGTTCAGGTTTGTGTACGATTGCTTGCGCTAATCCTAAACGTTGTTTCATACCACCTGAAAAAGTGCCCACTCGCTTTTTTAATGCGTCGCTAAGTCCAACAAATTCAAGTGTCTTCTGCGCCTCTAATCGTGCTTGTTTCGTTTCTACCCCACTTAAACGAGCGGCCATCTCCGTGAATTCCAAAGCCGTCAGCCATGGGAAAAACTTTGGATATTGCGGCAAAAAACCGATAGATGAGCGCAAATCCTTCTTTTGTTCATTATGAAACAATACCGTTCCTTCTGTAGGTGTCACTAACCCTGCCAACATGGACAATGTCGTCGTTTTGCCTGCCCCATTTGGTCCAATTAACGCGGTGGAAGTTCCCTCTGCTAATTCAAATGAAATTCTGTCTACCACTCGATGATTGCCAAACACCTTAGTAAGTTGTTGCACGTGAAGAAGTTGAGTCATTCTTGACGCCTCCCGAAGATGAAATACAAAATAGGACCGATTAGATTGAGAAGTAAAATAATGAATAACCACATAATGAATGAGTCTTTTGTCCGCTGATTTTTGATGAGGTCAATTAAGGCTATTACCATTAAGATGAACTGCAGTACAAGCACCGGCGCGATAAGCTTCCACGGGATATTTGCTAACTCTTCCATACCACTTACACCCTTTCTTTTGTTTGTTCTATAAATAGTATAACACCCGTTGTTCTAGTTTGTATAGAACAACTAAAAGATTTTTCAATGCTTATTCCATTCAGTCCGTGCTATACTATTTCGTGGACTGGAGGAGCATACATGAAATTTTGGATGTATCCATTGTTCGTCATTATTGGTGCGAGCAGTTATGGTATTCTATCGACGATCATTAAATTGGCTATCCGTGATGGCTATACAGCTGCCCAGGCAGTGACTAGCCAATACTATATTGGATTTGTATTAGCAGTAATCATTTTCGTTGTGACACATCGAAAACTCCCAAAGTTTGGGGGCGGTTTTACGCTTGTCATCGCTGGTTTATTCACCGCCTTGACTGGAACTGTTTACGGTAAAGCAATTAGTTACATGCCTGCTTCTCTTGCCGTGGTCATGCTTTTTCAATTCACATGGATTGGGATGCTCTTCGACTGTATCGCGCGTCGGCGATTACCTAAGCGGATTGAAGTTATTGCATTGGTCTTTTTGTTCGGAGGAACCCTTTTAGCGGCCGGAGTCATTGATGCAGACCTAAGTGGCATTCCTTGGCAAGGTTGGGCTTGGGGGATGGCTGCAGCAGTGAGTTTTTCTGCTTTTTTAATGTCTAATTCACGTCCTGTTGAAGGGATGGATATGCAAACACGGCTACTGTTCATGTCTTTTTTTGCTGCAATTGCTATCACATTTTTCCAAGAGCCGAAGATTTTGTTTGATGGCACATTGGTCGATGGATTGTGGATATACGGACTGATTTTAGGTGTCTTTGGTATCATCTTGCCCATTTTACTGTTTTCAATCGGCATTCCGAAAGTGGGGGCAGGGGCTGCTTCCATTTTGAGTGCAATTGAACTACCGGTAGCTGTCACAGCTTCTGTGCTTTTATTGCAAGAACATTTGACCATCTTGCAACTTGTCGGCATCGCCATTATTTTAGTCGGCATGACGTTGCCTAGCTTCGCAAATCGTAAAATTGCACTAAAGAAATTATAACGACTTAGATTTCACAGAACCGCTTTGGCTCTTGTGAAATCTTTTTTTGTGCTGAAAACTTTTTAAACATTCGAAGGGTATATATAGTGAAGACAACAAAATTCGTTGGCAGTGAAAGGAGTGCGCCGCGTGAAGGACAATACGTGGGTCAAACAAATACGTTTCGGAAATCAACTTGCTTTCCGTCAATTTTATGAGGCGTATGCAAGCAACGCAATCCGCACCGCCTCCGCAATTACCCGCAACCGAGAATCAGCAAAAGATGCGGTGCAAGAAACGTTTATCCGTGTTTTCCGGCAAATTGACAGTTACGATACAAATTTACCCTTTGACCCTTGGTTTTACCGAATACTGACAAATGAATGCCTACGGTTAATGAAAAAAGAATCTTCATTGGTGAACATTTCACCCTCTGATTTAGCGAACAATGCAGCATTGGCAGAAGCTTCATTCGACCATTTGGCGGATCTTTATGATGTGATTCAAGCTTTAGATGATGGGCATCGTATACCAATCATCCTAAAATATATTAAAGGATTTTCCGAAAAAGAGATTGCGGACATTTTAGGGTTGAATCAAAACACCGTCAAGTCGCGATTATTTAAAGCAAGAAAACGGCTGAAGGTTCAATTGGAGCCGTTTGAAAGGGAGGCGAATCCGGGTGAGTAACTTTGAGGAGCATGTGAAGAAGGCATTATACAAGCAGACAGATGATGTTGTGAATGAATTGCAAGAAGACATTTGGAGTCATTTGGATGAAGAGCTATTTAAAGGGAGGAAGCATAAAGTGAAAAAACGAAAAGGATTGATTTCCGCCGTTATTGTCGCTGCAGCGGCAGTGATTATTGCGTTCACTCTGCAAACGGACACTGGCCTAGCCCTTATCAAGAGTGTAAAAGATATGTTTGTTCCGGAAAAGGAGATTATTCAAAGTCTTGAGGGGAAAGATGAGGCGACCAACGTTACGTTAAATGAAGGCGCCAATTCTGAATATGTTATATACGTGGATGAATCACGTTATAAGATGATCAATGGAGAAGAAGCGGATGTCATTACTACGATTGAGCCCCTTCCTGAAAATTATCCTGAAGTCAGTATGGAGATTAAGCAGGTCGCATCTAAAAAACCGGATTTGTTGGTAAAGGAAATTGAGGAAGCATTGAAAAAGGACTTTCCTGAATTGCGACCGATCGAAACGGTGACGGAGCCAGTTGAAGGTTTTTGGCTACATGGCCTCACTGAATCGACATGGGATGGGAAAGTGATCGATGTTTACGTGACTAGTAACGGGAAGGACGGAAGCTTTGTCATTACGCAAAAGTATTTTCTTGAAGCGGCCGAGGGGCACGGCGCGAGATTTACGCATATGCTAGAGAGCTTTGAGATTGTTGAATAAATAATTGATGGGAGAGGATGAACTTTTTTGTTCATCCTTTTTTTTGGGGTTATGCGGCGTTCTGGGGAATTATGCCGCGTTTGGAGCGGATATGCCGCGTTCTGAGGAATTTTGCCGTGATTGCTTGTATTATGAGCCGTTAAGGAGAAGTTTGCCGCGTTTGAACACTTATGATCGCGGGGATTTTTTGTTGGTGGAGTTGCTGTCGCGCTGAATGACTTTTACAAACTAGGGTTTTATGAACGGTTATGCGGCGTTTTCAAGAAGTATGAGTTGTTTTGGGCAAGTTGGCCGCGTTTGCGTGGAGTATGAGCCGTAAAGGAGAAGTTTGCCGCGTTTGAACACTTATGATCGCGGGGATTTTTTGTTGGTGGGGTTGCTATCGCGCTGAATGCCTTTGACAAACAAGGGTTTTATGAACGGTTATGCGGCGTTTTCAAGAAGTATGAGTTGTTTTGGGCAAGTTTGCCGCGTTCTGCGGAGTTTTGCCGCGTTTGCGTGGAATATGAACCGTTAAGGAGAAGTTTGCCACGTTTGAACACTTATGATCGCGGGGATTTTTTGTTGGTGGAGTTGCTGTCGCGCTGAATGCCTTTGACAAACTAGGGTTTTATGAACGGTTATACGGTGTTCTGAGGAATTATGCTTCGTTTGTAGGATGCTAATCCCTCTTCATTGCTCGGGCCTTTTCTTTTTCTTTTTGTCTATGAATATTTTGCGTGGATATCGGGTATAGATTGTAAAAGTAGATTAGCAAGGGGGCTTGAAAGTGGATAAATTCTTGGTCGTTTTAGATACGCTAATTATTGTACTGTATATACTCTTGATTGGCTTTATATCGCCTTTCATTATTCAATTTATGAAAAAGAGAAATTATGATTTATTCATCCAGCTACTGCCTATCGTGTCAATTATGTTACTTGGTAGTATTGCAATTTCCATCGCAATTGGTGGACTGAACGAGATGTTGTTTTTTAAACTGACGACGATTGTATCTAGTATTCTTCTAGTGTCACTTCTATTTTTAACGATTGCGATGAAGTCGTTATGGAAGGACAAATATGATCTGTTGATGGAACGGATTGTGACTTTTTTGCAAAAAAATGAACGGAGCTTCTCACTGAAATAGTGGGAAGCTTTTTTTATTTCATGTACACTTACACTACGTGAAGCATTAAACTATCATTATTTTGTAGATGGACACTGCTATTTACACATTCTAAGGGAGACGTTTCTATGTTAAAAAATCGATTTTATTATGAAGATGCGTATCAAAAGTCGTTTCGTGCATGCATTGTACATAGTGGTGAGGATGAAAACAGGCGTCCCTATGTTGTTCTTGATAATACTGCATTTTATCCGACCGGTGGAGGACAGCCGCATGATACGGGGACCCTTGAAGGGATTACGGTTATAGATGTGGAGGAAGTTGACGGCGAAATTCGGCATTTTCTTGATGAGCACTATCTAGGTTCACCAGAAGTGACAGGGGAAATTGATTGGCCGCGCCGCTTTGACCATATGCAACAGCATGCTGGCCAACACATTTTGACGGCAGCGTTTGTTGAGCTTTTTGGCTTCCAGACGGTAAGTTTTCATTTAGGGAAGGAGCTCGTTTCGATTGATTTAGACGTGGAGTCAATTTCAGTAGATCAATTGGCAGCGGCTGAAAAATTGGCCAATTCGATCATTCTTGAAAATCGACCTATTGAAACGAAGTGGGTGACGGAGGATGAATTGGTGCATTACCCTCTACGTAAACAAGTCGCTGTAACCGACGAGATTCGTCTTGTCATCATTCCAGACTTTGATTATAACGGTTGTGGGGGAACGCATCCCCGCTCAACAGGTGAAGTTGGAATGTTGAAAATCCTTTCTACGGAAAAGCAGAAACGGAAAGTTCGTGTACATTTTGTATGTGGTGAACGCGTACTACATGAGCTTCATCGTAAACATGAAGAACTTTCAACAGCTTCAAAATTATTAAGTGCCCCGGAAACCGGTGTTAGTATGGCGATTGAGAAGTTACTATCTTCACAGCAACTGTTGGAGAAATCGCTTGAAGACGCCAAAGAAGCATTGTTGACATTTGAAGCGAAAGATTTATTGGCCTGTCAGCATGATGCAATTGTGAAAGGTACATTTGAGAATCGATCGATACAAGAGCTACAAAAACTAGCGCGCCTTCTTGTCGGCTTGGATAGTGAGGTCGTTGTGTTGCTCGTCGCTGTGAATGAAGATAAATTACAATTTGTTGCAGCTCGTGGCTCTTCTTGTGAAGCGAATATGAAACAAGTATCGGCTGCGGCTTTGCCATTAATGAATGGTAAAGGAGGCGGAAATGAATCGTTTGTCCAAGGTGGCGGGGAGCGTGCCATTTCTAGTGAAGAAATTTTACGGGTAATGGAACAAAGCTTGAGCTAATGAAAAAACCGCGTGAACATCCTTCGTTTCACGCGGTTTTATTATGCTATGACTCAGTTTTTGCCGAGCACTTCATTCCAATCAATTGTACCGTTTTGGATTTGCTCACGACGCTCTTTATCAATGATATCAGTTGGTCTTCCGCCAGCTGGCCAGTCTTTGTCATGATTTTTCCATTCCGGGCGATCATGTGACAGGATGAATGCCGCCAAATCACTTGCCTCTTGGTCTGTCAAAGTACCTGCTGCCCCGATCGGCATATTATGTTGAATGTAACCTGCCATTTTGGACATTCTTGAAATGCCTGCGCCGTCATTGAATGAACCATCCCCCCATAACGCTGGACCTGTATTAGAGCCTGTACCTGCCCCATCCGCTGCGTGACAAGCGATACAGGATTGCTGATAAAGCTTTTCACCATCCGCAACGCTAGGTACCGGGACGTCTTCCATGTTACTTTGGTGTCGCCATGGAAGGTCTGCACCGACAGGAATCCCTTCAGAAATATACGTTAAATATGCGACCATTGCATCTAAATCTTCATCGTCGTCCGCAAACTTTTGGCCATTCATACTTCTGACCATACATCCATTAATCCGCTCTTCCAAAGTAACAATTTGTCCTGAACGTCCGATGTACATGGGATATACAGATGCCATCCCGACGAGTGATGATACTTCCTCTTCCATACCTGCTCCTGCGTGACAGCTAGTACATGATAATTCATTAACACGTGCCTCACCATCTGCGGCAGTTGGTGCTTCGCTTCTCAAAACGTTCGATGTGTCATTTGTTAGTTCATAACCACGTAAAATGGCTTCTCCTAATGGGCCGTCCGGTACATCATCCAAAGATGGAGGATTATGTACAATGCCCGCTACTTGTGTTGGTGTTTCTACAGTTGTTTCTTCTTTTTTGTTCGCCTCTTCTTTGTTGGCTTTTAATTGATTTGCCATCATGCCAACCATTGAAAATGCCACTACTAATAGGAATCCTAGAACGAGTGTTGAAGTTTTTCTCATTTCTAATACCTCCTTTTCTATACTTTAACCCTACCCTGTACTTCATTCTTTTTCTATGCATTTTTCTATATGTTTTAAGATTGAAACAACTTTGTGGCAAATTAAAGAAACATGGGAACTATTATCATTTAGTATGGTAAAGTTGGTAGAATTATAATGTATGACCCATTTATTATGCTCATATCTTTCTTTGCGCTGCATGCCCTTGATCAACTAAAGGTTTTTCATCATGGTGGGTTCTTTTTATCGATCGAGTTCACAATTTATTCGATTGGATACGAGAAGTTATCGATTGGATACGTCGACTTATCAATCGTATAGTGAAAGTTATTGCCATTTCATGACCTTCGTACTACATCACCCCAACAACATGCACTCCCAAAAACAGAATAAAAAAATCCCCCATTCAGTCGGAAAACTGAACAGGGGGGTATATGGTATATTCCATGCACTTCAATGTGGAACTGCCTAATTCACTAAGCTTTTTATTAATAAGCTCTCGCGAACCACACTGTATGCTTAGCGTCTTTGCCACAATTAATGCATGTCGACTTTTCTGCTGGTGGATTGAATGGGATGTTACGTGTTGTAAATTTCGTTTCTTCCTTCACGTGCTCTTCGCACGCGTCGTCTCCACACCAGCCTGCAAGGATCCATCCAGGGATTTCGCCTTTGTCTACTGAGTCCGCAATATGCTTTGTCAACTCGTCCAATGTGTCGATATGTGTGTGGGAATGCTCCGAGCGGAATGCGCGTGCCTTTTCAAGCAAACGCGTTTGCATCGTTTGTAATTCCTTTTCTACACTTTCAACAACTTGAGACAATTCAACTGCTACTTTCTCGCCTTCATCTCGTGCTTTCATAAGTGCTTGGTTGTTTTCCAAGTCACGTGGTCCAAGCTCAATACGAACAGGAACGCCTTTTAGTTCCCACTCGTTGAATTTGTAACCTGGCGATTGATCGGAATCATCCAAACGGACGCGGATACCTTTCGCTTTTAACTCCGCAAAGATTGCGTCGAGTTTCTCCATGATGGCAGGATTTTTCTTCCATGGTCCTACTGGGATTAACACGACTTGTGTTGGTGCAATACGTGGTGGTAATACGAGCCCTTGCTCATCACCATGTACCATAATGACAGAACCGATAAGACGCGTGGACGTGCCCCAAGATGTCGTATGGACAAATTCATGACGGTTTTCCTTCGTCAAATACTTGATGTCGAACGCTTCCGCGAATTTCGTACCTAAATAGTGGGACGTTCCTGCTTGTACCGCTTTTCCGTCCTTCATCATCGCTTCGATTGAATACGTGTCAACCGCACCGGCAAAGCGTTCTGATGGCGTTTTTTGACCGTCATAGACAGGAATCGCAAGCAATTCTTCAACCACTTCTTTATAAATATTCAACATTTGCATTGTTTCTGTACGTGCTTCTTCTTCATCCGCATGTGCTGTATGACCTTCTTGCCATAAGAATTCGGATGTACGGATGAACGGCAATGTTTTCTTCTCCCACCGGAAAACGTTCGCCCATTGGTTAATTAACACTGGCAAATCGCGGTAGCTTTTAATCCAATCCGAATACAAATGACCGATCATCGTTTCAGATGTAGGACGTAGCGCCAAACGCTCTTCCAACTGCTCGCCCGCAGCTTCCGTTACCCATGGTAGTTCAGGAGAAAACCCTTCAATATGATCCTTCTCCTTTTGGAAGAATGACTCAGGAATTAACATTGGGAAATACGCATTACGGTGGCCCGTTTCTTTAAAGCGCTTATTCATCTCTTCTTGGATGTGCTCCCAAATTTCAAAGCCATCCGGTTTAAATGCGATACACCCACGCACTGGCGTGTAATCCATCAAATCTGCCTTTTGGATCGTATCGATATACCATTTTGAAAAATCGTTTTGCTGATTGCTCATACTATTTTCCTCCCTAGACATAATAAAAAGCACAAAGCTGTCCCTCAAATAAGGACGTCTTTGTGCTGGATAGACGTGGTACCACCTTCGTTCAGCTTATAACGTTCATAAGCCCTCGGACGTTTAGTAACGAAAACGACTCGGTTATGTTTGCATAACATCTCCGTGGTAGGGTTCAATGAAAAGCGGTGGTATAGCTCTCAACATTCGCTATACTTTCTGTTTCACAATTTCCATCTACTTGGCCACTTCTTAGATTCCATATTGCTTATAATATACCAAAGTTTCACGGTTCATTCAAATTGATTCACTTTTCTTTACTTTCACACCTTAGAGTAACGATTCTACGATAACAGGCGAGTTGGTTAACCAATTTGTGAGATATAATAATATCCAATTTCCCTTAATCCTCGATAAACACCGGATTTCCGCTCCAGACGGCGCGTTCCCCGGGCACGACTTCAGCCAAGCCAACTGCGCAGGGTGAGCTTTGACTTAAATTCTGTGCATTTTACAGAACTTAAGGCAGCCTCGGTGAACCGTTGCTCCTAACGCTACGCTTTTACTCGCAAAAGCTGTTCTTCGTGACAGCTTTCGCCGCCTTTTGCTCCAATCCTGATGAGCATTTTTTAAGTTGAGAGGAAAATAAGTTGTCAGCACAAGCTAGTTGGCTGGAGTGCAGGCGCCGACTCCTGCGGGGGAATAGCACGAATGGTGAGACCCCGCAGGGAGCAAAGCGGACGAGGAGGCTCACCCGTGCCCCGCGGAAAGCGTGCGCCGGAACGCAAGCCAACGGGTTCGAAGAAGTATACTTGTAAAAAATAGCTAATCAACAGGCCTGCTACGATAAACAATTAATCCATATTCTCTACCACCACTTGGCTTATTCGATTTGTTTGATATAGTAGAGAGGAATATACCGGATGGAGGAATCAGATGATGAGTACATTGCCAAATTGTCCTAAATGTAATTCAGAATACACATACGAAGATGGAAATCTGTTTGTTTGCCCTGAATGTGCATACGAATGGACAGCTGAATCCGAACAGGAGGCGCAGGAGGAGAAAGTGTACCGTGATGCAAACGGAAACGTCTTGCAAGACGGAGACACCATTACGGTCATTAAAGATTTGAAAGTGAAAGGCAGCTCCAATGTTGTCAAAATGGGAACGAAAGTGAAAAACATTAAATTGGTGGATGGCGATCATGATATTGATTGTAAAATTGATGGATTCGGCCCCATGCAACTAAAAACTGAATTTGTGAAGAAAATCTAAAAAAGCTGCTGTCCGGAGTTAATCGGGATAGCGGCTTTTCGCTTCTATTTGTCCCTCATATTTCATAACCATCCCTAAACTAACCTTGTGCAACCCGAGCATGAAAAAACCCGAAAGTGCTTGGTCGTATTTCGTATTGAATGGAGATGGTAATACATCGGTGGAACCGAGACTTGGTGGCAGGCACAAATGGACCGTAAGTTGGTTGAATAAAGCATTATTGCCACTATCGATAAAAGCAGTCAGTATGAATAATAGGCAAGCAGGTAAAAGGATGTACCCACTGTTCATAGCGTACCGCTTCATTTGATTGGCAGCTAAACGGTTTTTGGGGTCCGGCGAAACCATCGGCCACCACATCCCGAAGGAAAGAATGAATAGCACAAACAGATACGCATTTTGAAGCATCGGTATTTTTACTAAAACAGTAAGCATGAAAGGTAAATGATAAAGCAGAAAAAGTAGCGCAAACAGGTAGAGGCTTGCGATCGGAACGTTTCTGAGGCGAGAAGTTGTTTTGACAAAACGCTTACTTGTTAGTTTTTGGAACAGTGATTCGGGAATCCCAAGGAGAAGCAGTGGTGGAATGAGGAAGTATAGGATGCTCATTTGAATCATATGTAAGCTGAAGGATAGGTGGCTGATGACGGCTAAAGGGCTACCGACGATGGCATACAAGAAAATCATGCTAACTAGAAACAGCATCGGTTTACAGCTGAGCCATTTTAACGCTGTATAGTTATGAATAAACCATATATACACACAATAAGTACATGCGCATGCAATAAATAAATACCAATTCCATGTCATTTGTCCACTCAGCAATAGCCAGAAGTCTGGCATAACAAGTACCCCCCTCTTTAAATGGCACGCTACCTGTAGTATATGTATTTTTAATTGAACTGGTTCCGTTTTTGAAGCAACAAAAAACCGCATAAACCAACTATAAATAGGTTGGTTTCATGCGATTTATTCGTTCTAGATTCGGTTTTGGACTGCTGTTACACTTGCGTACTCACTTCTTTTTTAGCGACCAGCATACCGCCTTCTTTCAAGTACTTCTCAATTCCTTCTGAAGCACGATAGGCGAGCGCACCAACGGTTTCTGTCGGGTGATGGCCTGCGAATTGAGGGAACGCGGACGCACCGATAACAAAGATATTTTCTGCATCCCACATTTGTAGATAATTATTTACGGCAGACGTCGCAGGATCTGTACCCATAATGACGCCACCTGCGTAATGGCCGCCGTCATAGACGTGGTCGAATTCTTGAGGCACTTCATCCTCATCCACAATGTCTGCGCCCATCGCTTCCATAATTTCACGCGATTTCTCGATACCGAATTTAGCGATATTGCGGTCTTGGTCAGTATATTTAAAGGTTACGCGTAATAGCGGATCACCGTTGTCATCCTTGTAGGTCGGATCTAAACTGAGGTAATTGTGCCACCACGCCATGTTTGCGGATGTGTACCAAACGACCAATGATCTATTTGTATAATGAACAGACTTCTTTTTGAATTCTGCTCCCCATGACGGTGTTCCTTTTGGCACTTTGTTCGTTGCGATAGGGCCGGAACCGTATTGACGCATTTCAATACCGCCACCGTTGAGGAAATTTAAATTCGTATGGTCGAAGTTATCCGCTGCATAATCGCTGATGACGCCCCCTAATGCTCCTGCACCTGCATAGTAATTGAATTTCTTCTCATCGAAGAAGCCACGTGCACCTAGGAATGTAATGCCAAATTGACCGTTGTAATTTCGACCGATGACTCCTTTTCGCGTTTTCGGATCATACGGCTCGCCGATTCCAGATAGTAAGAGCAAACGATTATTTGTAAAAGTGAATGCTGCGAGCACGACTACGTCTGCAGGTTGTTCGTATTCCTCACCCGTCAATGTGTTCACATACAAGACACCTGTCGCTTTCCCATTTTTGTAGATGACGCGTCGGACATTCGCTCCGACTCTAGCCTCAAAGTTCCCCGTCTTTGTCGCAGTCGGAATGACGGAAACAAGCGGATCTGATTTAGCACCGAAGTCACAACCGTATTGCGTACAATAAGAACAGTACATACAAGCATTCATCGCTTCACCATCTGGATTTGTGTATGACTGCGATAAATTTCCTGCTGGTACTTGGAAAGGATGATAGCCTAATTTCTTTGTTGCTTCTTTGAACAATTTAATAGGTGGTGATTCTTTCATAGGCGGGTTTGGATAGTCGCTGGAGCGTTTTGCGGCGAGTGGATTCGGGTCCGCTTCACCTGAAATGCCCGCTGTCTTCTCCCATTTATCATAGTACTTTTCCATCTCATCATACGTAATGCCCCAGTCTTGAATCGTCATCCCTTCAGGAATCTTGCCTTTTCCATAACGCTCAATCGTCTTGCTTTTAATCTCAAAATCATACGGTGTCCATCGGTAGCATGCACCAGCCCAGTGAACGCTGCCACCACCTAAGTCCGTTCCCGCCATCATTTCTTTACGCGTTCGAACCGGAAGAGCGACTTCGTCTAAATTATTTCGAGATGTAATGGTTTCAGAAGAAAGGTTTTGCATCATTTCATAGCGATTTGTATAGCGGAGCTCATCTTTCACTCCGATGTAATCTTCCCTCGTCTGGTTTTTCCCTCGTTCCAATGCGACTACTTTATAGCCAGCTTTTGAAAGTTCAGCGCAGACAACGCCTCCTGCCCAACCTGTTCCAACGACGACGACATCTACTTTTTCTAATTTAATGACCATCTATGTTTCCTCCCATTAATGACCTTGATAATTGCGTAAACTCTGTGGTTCTAACTTTACAAATTCATCTACTTCAATTTGTGCCATGTAACTTGCTCGCGGACCTGGATATTCCTTCATCTTCCAGCCCATCATGTTTTTATTTCCACCATAAACGGGATCTGCGTATGCGCCTTCTAATGTCGTTTGCAGCAACATATTGAAAAAGTTTTTCGAACCGATTCCTTTTAAGTCCACTTTTCCTTCATCGAACATGCGCAGCACTTCGTCTTGTTGTTCTCCTGTGAGTTTGACGAAGCTTGCACCAAATTCTTTTTGTGCAACGTTATCCATTTCACGGAGCCCCGTAACAAAAATCTCACTTCTCGTCATTTTTGTTTGGTAACGCGGCGTTGGAGCAGGTACTTGCGTTTCAGCGTTTGGTCCTTGTTGGCTTTGATTTCGCGAGTTATTATGCGTGCCTGTATTGGTCGTATAGACGGCAAAAGGCCCTTTCATATATTCCTTGGCGTTAATGCCCCATTCTGTGCTCAATTGTTTGTCAATGAAATACGGAATGCCAAGTTCAATTGCCCCTGGTCCTAAATCATCTTTTGGAAAAATACGCTCTGTGGCGGCAGCTAAAATATCAAAATCTTGTCCGCGACTGAAAAAAACACGCGCATCTTGGATAAGTCCGTTTTCTTGTGTCGACTGTACGGCGGGCTTATCTTGCAGCTGGTTTGTCAGTAGACTGCCAAATAGCCCCCCACCGACTACTCCACCCGCCACAAGGCCCGTATTTTTCATGAACGTACGGCGGCTCATGCCTTTTTTATCTTGTACGCCTTTAGGATTGTCTGCCATTTCGTTTTCCTCCTTTAATAATGACCGCTTTCTATTCATAGTTGCCAGAGTCATCCATTTGTATTCAAATTGTGTATGCAGTGAAGACGAAAGTTGATTTTGGGAAATATCTCTTCTATACTTTTTACACATAGCTTTGTGTCGTTCATTTCTAACGAAACAGAGAGAGGAGAGAAACAATATGTTAAAAACAACTGTGTTCGAACAATTGAAAACCGCAATGAAGGAAAAAAACACTCTCGCAAAAGGTGTACTAACGCTTTTAAAATCCGCATTGGATTCTGCTGAAAAAGAGAAAGGGTCTGCATTGACAGAGCAAGAGGAAATTGCAGTCGTCAACCGCGAAGTCAAGCAGACGAACCAAGCGTTAGATGGTGCAAAACAAGCACAACGCGAAGATTTGATTGAGCAAGAGGAGAAGAAATTGTTACTATTGAAATCCTTCTTGCCAAAGCAATTAAGCGAAGAAGAAGTAAAAGCGATGCTCACTGAAGCAGGTGTCACAAAAGGCATGAACATGGGTGATGCGATGAAAATTGCGAAACCGTTGCTTGCGGGTAAAACAGATGGCGCGACGATGTCGAAGGCTGTCAAAGACTTGATTTAATCTGTAGAACATGAATAACCCACCTGAGCATATGACTCCAGGTGGGTTTATTAATGCCATTTTTTTGTAGGTATATGTTTCTATACTTGTTCTCCGTAGGTACTATTTATTTTTCCACGATTAGAATATCCACTTGTCGCTAGCCCCTTCAAAGAAGCTGCTCAATAGAATTTTTTATACTATTTTTCGACACCCTAAATAAATGAACCCCTACAATACAACAACCAAACAACTTACTAACTAGTAGGACATTTCCTTAAATTTAATCATTTTACTCTACTATTTATCTTCCAATGAAAGTTTACTATACTAAAGTTTAACCAAAATACAGACAAAATTAACAGAATAATGAAATGTATTCTGATGAGAGAAAGGGGTCTTCCATGCATACAAAACGTACAGGGTTCTTCCAAAAGTTTTTAGATATGATCGAAAAAACAGGGAACCGCTTACCACATCCAGTGACATTATTTGCGATCCTTGCACTTGTTGTCATTGTTCTTTCAGCTGTCGTATCTTCCTTTGGGATTAGTGTTCCTCACCCAGGGAAAGAAGGAGAATCGATTGAGGTTACGAACCTTCTCAGTGTAGAAGGCATTCACTATATCATTACCAACATGACAGCTAACTTCATCGGTTTCGCACCACTTGGCGTCGTGCTCATCACAATGCTCGGTATTGGACTAGCAGAAGGGTCTGGTCTAATTAGTGCGTTACTTCGCGGATTTGTCATGTCCGTTCCAAAACGACTGATTACACTTGGACTCGTTTTCGCAGGTGTCATGTCGAGTGTTGCTTCTGACGCAGGCTATGTTGTACTACCACCTCTAGGGGCTGTCATCTTTGCCGCACTCGGACGACATCCGCTTGCAGGTCTTGCAGCGGCATTCGCTGGCGTATCTGGTGGTTTCAGCGCTAACTTATTGCTCTCTGGGACAGATGCTCTATTAGGGGAATTAACAATCATGTCCGCTGCAATTATCGATCCAGCTTATGCGGACGGTATGAATATCGCCATGAACTATTATTTCATCGCATTTTCTGTTGTAGTTCTTACAGTAGTAGGGGCTTGGGTGACGGAGAAAATTGTCGAACCACGTCTTGGGGAATACAACGGTGAATTCCGTGAAAAGGTAGAAAAACTTTCAGCTATCGAGAAAAAAGGGTTACTATGGGCTGGACTTTCATTGCTCATAGCTGGAATCCTTGTCTCTTTACTCGTATTACTACCAGGTGCACCGCTACGTGGAGATGAAGCGGATATGCCGATTATCAAATCACCATTCATGAAATCACTTGTACCAATTATCGCGTTCCTCTTCTTCGTACCTGGACTCGTTTATGGGAAAGTGACAAAAGAAATACGGAACGACAAAGATGTTGCGAAGATGTTATCTGCCACAATGGCTGCAATGGGTACTTTCATTGTATTGTCCTTTACTGCGAGCCAGTTCGTTGCATTCTTCTCAGAATCAAACATGGGACTTGTTCTCGGTGTATATGGTGCAAAGTTCCTTGAAAGCATCAATTTGACGGGCATTCCATTGATTTTATTGTTCATTGTTATCGCGGCATTCATTAACCTGTTCATCGGTAGTGCATCCGCAAAATGGGCAATGATGGCACCTGTATTTGTCCCCATTATGATGAGGCTTGGCTACTCGCCGGAGCTGACCCAAATGGCATACCGTGTAGCAGATTCTTCAACAAATATTATTTCACCACTCATGACGTATTTTGCAATCATCATTGCATTTGCACAGAAATACGATAAGAAAATGGGTATTGGGACACTCGTATCGGTCATGTTCCCTTACTCGATGTTCTTCTTGTTGTTCTGGAGCTTGACGCTTATCGTCTGGATGCTGTTCGGCTTCGACCTTGGACCAGGATCACCGATTCATTACGATGGTAATTAACACGAAAGAGGCTGAGACAAAACTCTACTTAGACCGTTTCTCTGCGCTCCAAAAGGCACGCTTTCCGCGGGGCGCGCTTGAGCCTCCTCGTTCGCGTCGCTTCGCTTTGCTCCCTGCGGGGTCTCAACAATCGCGCTACAGTCCCGCAGGAGTCGGCCTTTTTCCGCTCCGATCCACTCATGAATATGAAAAAGAGAAATTGTAAAAGCAGAAAAAATGCATGAAGGCGAATTTTGCCTTCATGCATTTTTTCTGTTTTGTCCCAGCCTCTTTATGCACGGCGTTATTTGGTATACTCCTAACATTAGCATGCAAGGAGGGTGAACAAATGCCGACCATTGAATACGAGATCTATATTGAAGCCCCTATTCATACTTGCTTCGACCTAGCGCGCAATGTCGAGGTGCATACGTTGACGACTGCAAAAACGAAAGAGCGGGCAGTCGACGGCGTTACACAAGGATTGATGGATGAGGGTGGCACTGTAACATGGGAAGCTGTACACTTCGGCATAAAGCAACGGTTAACAGCAAAAATCATTCAAATGGACGTTCCCTATTCATTCACAGATGTCATGCTCTCAGGGGCTTTTCATTCATTTACACATGTGCACACATTTCAAGAACGTGGCAGTGGAACGGTGATGAAAGACTCGTTCACTTACAAGTCTCCATTCGGGGTAATTGGCCGATTTGCAGATAGGTTATTTTTAGAGCGCTACATGAAAAACTTCATCTCATCATAAGTCGTGCAAAAGAGCTGAAGCATATTGCTGAACATAGAAAAGAACTGCATTGAGTTGCAGTTCCCAGCCTGTTGACAAACGCTCGCATCCGTTGTTGCTCGTCTCGCTCGTCCACTCATGAACTTTAGTTCTATTCGCGTCTTCGCTCGACTTCGCGCGGGCCTGCACGATGCAGGTCATGCAGTCGTTGGGACAGGACGTCCCGAACTTAGACTGCCTTCCACCTGACAAGCGTTTTCAATCAGGCTGAAGAATTTCTATGTATCACAAATTTTATTAAATAAGTGTAGACAAAGTAAAAAATCAACTTTGTCTACACTCTGAGAACTGCATTGAGTAGCAGTTCCTTTTTCCATTCTATCTCTTATTACGCGCTAATCACTTTTTGTTGTTGTATTGTGGCATACATACGAATGAGCAAAACCGCTTCAAACAAAAATAAGACAATCATTGGCAGGAATGCGTAGGAAGGGGTAACGAAAAAGCAAATACCCGCCACTATAAACGTAGCAAACACGCCTCCTACTAACCTGTCTACCTTTGCAAATATACCTTCCTGCAGTAGCAAATGGAGAATATAAAAAATTATGCTCATTCCTACTAGTGCCAGTGCAAGGAGAAAAAATCCAACAAACGATGAACTAAATGTAGACAACGCATGAGTCTGAATTGAGTTCCCAGTGCCATTGAGTACGACAAAAAATACACTATGCGCAAGCATGAATCCTATCCATAATCGAATTCGCTTGAATTGATCACTTTGCAAGTGCAACTCACGAACACCTACATACATGGATAGATAACCAATTACATTCGTTACATAGAACACGATTCCTGTATCGACAAAAGATACATTTGTCGTAAAGAAAATGAAAAATAGGCCTAACACAATCTTTCCCACCGTTTACCTCCTCCAAGATCCTGACTTGTAAATAATTGTAACATACAGAGTAGATTTCATATAGAACTTACCTGTTGATACTACTTGAGCAATGATGATCAGTAGTTGACCAGTAATCGTTTTGCAACATTTGTAACAATTTATTCGCAACTCTTGTTAGATGCACACGTTCTACTACTACTACTACACACGCTTTCCTACTTTTACTCCTCCGACACCCATAACACCTGTTTACCTGCCTGAAGTCACACTGCTGATTGTAAAGCGCTCATACCCCTTTCCAGTACCGTCATAGCAACAATGAATCCCATCATTTTAATTATTCTGTAACGGGAATGACCTTTTCCCACTCGAAATTTTCAGTATAATTTATATATGGATGAAGAAAGAAGGGATTTAGTTGAAAGAGACAATTAGCAGCTACGAAGATGTCGTTGAGATGTTAGATTCTTTATTAAGAGAACCTACAGATTTTTGGAATGCATTTTATGAAGACCGTGATAAAAAAATCCCCTTTTTCGTAAATAAACCGGATGAGAACTTAGTTTCCTATTTTGAAAATCAATTCATCCAGCCTGGAAATGTCCTTGAACTTGGCTGTGGCCCCGGTAGAAACGCTCTATACTTTGCTGAAAAAGGTTGTACCGTTAATGCCGTTGATTTATCTGAAGAATCTCTTCAGTGGGCGGAAGAACGTGCTAACGAAAAAGAGGTCTCTGTAAATTTCATTCACAAAAACATTTTCGAGCTACAACTTAAAGAAGAAGCCTACGATATTATTTACGATTCTGGTTGTTTTCATCATATAGCACCACATAGAAGAATGAGCTATCTTAACTTACTCTCTCATTCTTTAAAACCCGGTGGCTACTTTGCCATTACGTGTTTCGTAAAAGGTGGTGAGTTAGGTGGGGCTGATATAACGGATTGGGAGGTTTATAGAAGGCGTAGTCTACAAGGAGGCTTGGGCTTTTCTGAAGAATCTTTGCGAACAATCTTTAATCGTTTTGAAGTTGTTGAAATACGGAGGATGAAAGATTACGGAAACGATCAGAATTGCTTTGGAACATCGGCTCTATGGACTGCGTTGTTTAGAAAAAGCTAGAACAGGTATCCGAGGGCACTGAAAAAGTCCAATTAAAGGTACTTATGCTAGAACTGTTGATTTACGTTCCGAGCGGACGCTTTCCGTGGGGCGGGCGGTGAGCCTCCTCGTCGCTTCGCTCCTGCGGGGTCTCACCTGTCCCGCTCATCCCACAGGAGTCGCCGCTCTCCACTCCAATCAACGGAACTCTAGTTAAATAAAAACATAAAAAAAGCGATCCAGTGCCGAACGGAATGGTCCCTTTATTAATTTTAGAGTGCCTTGCAATATAAAAACTTAAGTTTTTCAGCGTCCTCCAGGTATCCCACTGACTTTATTTTAGAAGACACAAACAATGATACTCTAATGAAAATTTCTGTAAAATACTGGTTAAATAGACAACCTACCATTTTGAAAAGCAATTTTAATAAATAAATAAAACAGGCGTGTTTATTAACCAATTTACTGTATATAAGAATATTTAATTTTCCACTATAATACTCGATAAACACCGTATTTTTGCTACAGGCGGTCTCGTTCCGCAGGCACGGCTTCCGCCAAGCGAACTGCGAAGGGTGAGCTTTGCCTTAATTTCTGTGCATTATACAGAAATTAAGGCAGCACTTTATTCCCTCACATCGCTCAGTCCTGGTCTCAATTCGCACTGTTCCATCCGGATTCGCCGCCTTCTGCTGAGCGTTATATAAGTTGAGAGGCAAATAAGTTATCGGCACAAGCTAGTTGGCTGGAGTGCAGGCGCCGACTCCTGCGGGGGAATAGCACGAATGGTGAGACCCCGCAGGGAGCAAAGCGGACGAGGAGGCTCACCCGTGCCCCGCGGAAAGCGTGCGCCGGAACGCAAGCCAACGGGTTCGAAGATTCCCACTAGGAAATAAGTTATTAATTAACAGAACTGAAATAAAAAGGTACTTGTTAGGAACTCAAGCGGCTTGTTTTATGCCCCTTGCTCCTTCAAGTACCTTCTTCACTTACTTCACAACCGTTACTGGACAGTCCACGTGCTTCATCACTTTGTGGCTAACGCTGCCGAGCACCATTTCTTGAAACGTATTCAATCCACGGCTGCCGATAACAAGCTGGTCAATGTCTTTTTCATTCACATATTTAATGATTTCAAGGCTTGGCGTCCCCTTCAACATGGTAATATCGGCCTTCACGCCTGCTTCTGTCGCCAAATCTAAAACCGGGTGCACTTTTTGTTCCCGTTTTAACGAAAGACTTTCAGGGCTTTGTGCTAATAACCGTTCGTCTTTCGCCTTGTTATAATCTGCAACATAAATGATTTCCAACTGTGCATTTGGAACGTATTGCGCGAGCTGGATTGCATGTTTTGCCGCACGTAACGCGTTCTCTGATCCATCAATCGCTACAGCAATCTTCATGTGGGTTCCTCCCTCAATGTACCGTTATACTTACTTTACAGTAACTTTTCGTATAAATGCTTACTTGAAGCATTCAACCCTTGAATCTTCACGTTCACACCTTTTTCTTCAAGCTTCTGAACGACTTTAAAAATTGCACCGACTGCCGATTCATCCCATAGCTGGCTATCTTCGAAATTAATGATGATGTCCTGCTCCGTCACATTATCGAATGACTGAATGAATTTCGTCGTGGACGCAAAAAATAACGGTCCTTTAATTTTGTACTCCCCTTCATGATTCGTTACAGTCACACGGGAAATTTTCGCTACGAAGAATAACGCACTTAAGATGACACCGACGACGACACCGATTGCCAAGTTATGCGTGTACAAAATAATTACGACAGTAATGAGCATGACTAATGATTCCGTTCTCGGTGCTTGTTTTAAAAACTTAAATGAGCCCCAGTTAAACGTTGTCATACTTACCATGATCATGACCCCTGCAAGAACGGGCATCGGAATTTTCGTCACCAGATCTCCTAAAACAATGATCAAGAACATGAGGAAGACACCAGCGGTCAATGTCGATAATCGACCACGACCACCCGATTTAATATTAATGATGGACTGGCCAATTAACGCACATCCTGCCATGCCACCGAAAAATCCGGTGATGAAATTCGCAATCCCTTGTCCGCGCGCTTCCCGATTTTTATTACTCGGTGTATCCGTCATATCATCCAATACTTGAGCAGTAAGCAATGATTCCAACAAACCAACAATCGATAATGCCAATGAATACGGTAAAATAATTTTCAACGTTTCTAAATTCAATGGGATGTCAGGAAAGAAAAATGTCGGTAACGAATTCGGCATCGTCCCTAAGTCACCGATTGTTTGCATCTTTACACCGCTCATAAGCGCAATCGCTGTCATGACGACAATTGCGATTAAAGGCGCAGGAATAGCTGTGAAAAACCGCGGAATCGCATACACTAAAATCAGTGTAATCATTGCGAATAAAAATGCAGAAGTTGTCGATCCAAACCAATATTGCACTTGCGACATGAAAATCATAATTCCTAGCGCATTTACGAACCCGAGCATGACCGAGTTCGGGATGAAGCGCATTAAGTTCGCGACACCGAGCCCGCCAAGGATAAATTGAATGATCCCCGTGAGAATTGTCGCAGCCAATACGTATTCCAAACCGTGGTCTGCCATTAAACTGACAAGCACCAAAGCCATCGCCCCGGTCGCCGCGGAAATTAACCCTGGTCTGCCGCCTACAAATGACGTAATGACGGCAATTGCAAACGAAGCATATAACGCAACACGCGGATCGACGCCAACGATAAAAGCAAAAGCCAATGCCTCAGGAATAAGTGCCAGTCCTACAACGACACCCGCCAACAGGTCAGCACGAACATTCCCAAACCATTGTTGTTTTAAACTATACATATTCTAAAAGTGCCCCTCTCATGATGACTAAACTTACAAATAGAATTCCCTAGTGGTAGAATGTTATTAGCATATCATTTGTCGTCCCATAAGTGAATAGTTTTGGGAACAACGAGGTGAAAAAATGAAGTACGGATACAGCCGACCGATTGTACAAGATCAGCAAGGAACACAACAGCTTAAAGGACTCACGCTTGAACACCAATACCGTGAAACCCATGGACTTGCGAAGAAACGAACTGCACTCGAGCAGTTATTCATGACTGTCCGACAAGGGGATGAATTATATTTTCAAAACGTCGAAGCGTTAGCCGATTCGTTGCAACAACTACTCGACGTATTACGGCTCGCCGAACGCGATCAAATCACCATCCATTTCTTAGATGAGCAACTGACCAATCGCACCATCCTGCAACACACTTTCCTTCAGAGTGCTACATTTTTCATGAACATCCAATCGACCTTTTTAAGCCATTCTTCCACCTTCGCCTTACAAGAAGCAAAAGAACAAGGCAAATTGATCGGCCGCCCTCGGAAATCCGATGAGAATCTACAACGTGCGTTTGCAATGTACGACAGCAAAAAATACTCACTCTATGAGATCAAAGAAGCTACAGGCATCAGTAAATCCACATTGTACCGGTATTTAGACGATCGCTCTGCGGGGAATTAAATGCGTAAAAAAGGTACCACCTACCTACATATGTAGGGTGGTACCTTTTTTAATTTCCTCTAAGACTAAACTTTTGGTTCAAGACGTTAAAAGTAACTCCCACTTAAAAAATTCCTTATCAGTAATGAACCGTGTCATGTGAATTCAACTTACCGATCTGCAAGGTTATGCAAAGTGGCATCATAGTTTTCGAACAATTCTTTTACACCGTCAATAAAATCTTGATCGATTCCCTCTAATCCATCCAGATTTAAATTTTGCATTTTTTTATTGAAACACTTCCGTTATTCTCTAACTTAAATGTTAGTTCATCACCTTGATCGGCTTGAAGATAATTAAGTACCTCCGTTGGTAATGTTATACCTAGACTATTCCCTATTTTAGTAACTTTTCTTTCCACCTTACTCACCACCATTTATAAAGTCCAACCCCCCTATCTTTATCATTTTGAGAAATAATTAGAACTGATACTCTGTCAAGAAATTGGACACATTGAATTGAGTTTCATAGCTAATTGTATATTCAAGCTAACGCGCTTTGCTTGTTCGCCTTGTCATAAGCGAACAGAGTTTCACTCTATTCACTTAC
>NZ_JAUBDI010000019.1:0-67623 GCF_033253735.1 Sporosarcina saromensis
CACGTGTTACTCACCCGTCCGCCGCTAATATCAGGGAGCAAGCTCCCTTCAATCCGCTCGACTTGCATGTATTAGGCACGCCGCCAGCGTTCGTCCTGAGCCAGGATCAAACTCTCCATAAATTTGGCTAGTCGATACGCAGCGCATTGCGTTGTCAGCTTCAGTCGATCCGTCAGTCACGTACTAAAGTACGCTCCTTCCTTCTCTCCTTCGCTTCCTAGCACTGCACTACGTCTCGACCGCCAAAATGTCTTCTATAATAGAAAACACAAGAGAAACTTGAATAAGCTCTAGTTTCTTTGCTGGCATCATTTAAGATGTCAATTTTGAATCCGAAGATTCGAGTTGTTCGTCCACCGACAAGTCGGCTTCAGAACTTTATTTGTTGACGTTTTGCTGTTCAGTTTTCAAGGTTCATGTTTGGTCACTTCGTTCAGAAGCAACTTTTATATAATAGCATGTCGCATCATTCGATGTCAACAACTTTTCTAAAAAACTTTTTCGCCCACTTGCTAAGTAAGTAACTTCCCAAGCGACGTTTACTATAGTAGCATGGAGTTCATTTAGAAGTCAACACCAAAAATAAAAAAAAGGCGAATAAATCGCCTAACCCCCTATACAATCACTACTTCACCGTATATTCTCGGTGAAACACATACTCGTTTTTAGAATCACTTTGCACGATTTGAATAAATCCCTTATCAATTAGAAACTCAATTAGCACTTCGAGATTAGTGGAATACATTTGTAGTTCCTCATGTTCGTGTAGCTGCTGAATGGTCCATCTATCCATTTCAGACATGACGTCCATAATATGCCTAGCACCATCCAACGTTCGGTTATGGATGAAGAACTCACTTGCTAGGAATAATAGTTCCAGTCTTTTTTGAATCGGTTCGTCGCTCATGATCAACTCTTCATATAATTTATAAATCGCAGGATCAATTCGCTTCACTTGGGACCAGACAGTCACCTCTGGAGAAAAACCTTTCTCAATAACCGTTAACCGCGCAAGGTGATGCAATGATTGAATGGCATGTTGATAAGCATCCATGTAATTTTGTTGCTCAAAAAACATCTTTCCTTCCATATAGACACGCACTAAACGAGAAAGTTCAAGTCCCATTTTAATTTTACGGCCATAGAAAGGATACTCTTTCAACTCTTTTTTGAGACCTTCTACAAATTCATTGCGATCAAAGAAAATCTTTCCGTAAAACAACCAATCTACGACTTTTCTTCTTGTCCCTAAAAGCAACCATCTTCTCAACTGCTTTTCACTGATGACGTGCATCGCAGCTTTTCCTGTACCATCTGTATAATGCTTCGTATATATAGGTGTTTCTTCATTAGATGTAATGATTAACATAATTTCATCGAACGTATCAGTAATCGGATCGCCCGCGCCTCTCTTTTCTACGAGAATAACGCCAAGCGTTTCAGGAGAACTTGCACGTTCCTGATAGATCGGTCTAAGCACTTGTTCCATAGTAAACACCTCCATAGTATTCTTTTCGACGGTCTTTCATGAAAATCCTTCTAGGTATATTTCAAAAATAGGATGTGACTTGTTTTTTTATGCTATATTAGTTGAGGAGCCTATACACGGTCCTTTTCGCACTGTGGAAGGCAATCGTACCTACGACCATCACTATTTACGAAGGAGGATTATTCGTGAAACCTTATAAAAATAAAATTAACCGCATCCGTTCTTTTGCGCTATCCCTTATTTTCATCGGCGTTGTCATTATGTATCTCGGCATATTCTTCCGAAGCAACGAAATCATTATGCTGATTTTTATGGTTCTTGGACTACTTGCTATTTTAGGGAGCACCGTCGTTTATGCATGGATTGGGACTTTATCGACAAAAGCCGTTCAAATCGTATGCCCAAATTGCGGGAAAGCGACAAAGATGCTAGGCAGAGTCGATATGTGCGGTCATTGTAGAGAGCCGCTTACACTAGATCCATCTTTAGAAGGCAAAGAATTTGATGAATCATACAACCGACCTAATCGTCAAAACGAGCAAACAGATAAGAAATAAGAAAAAACCGGTTCCCGATTAAATGCGGAACCGGTTTTCTTATTTTACTTCCATAGCACTTGATGCACATTCAGGACACGTTCCATATACTTCGAGTCGATGCGAGTTGACTTGGAATCCTGTCACATGAGAAGCCAAATGTTCCACTTCTTCAAGCCCCGGGTGATGAAAGTCAACGATTTTGCCGCATCCATCACAAATGATATGGTAGTGATCGTGGGTGACAAAATCGAATCGGCTTGAGGCATCTCCGTATGTGAGCTCTTTTACTAATCCCGCATTGCGGAAAACACGTAAATTATTGTAGACAGTGGCAACACTCATGTTCGGAAAATCATTCTCGAGTGCTCTATATATTTCATCAGCGGTTGGATGCATTTCAGAAGAAATCAGGTACTCTAAAATTGCATGTCTTTGCGGTGTAATACGTACTCCGCTTTCCTTTAATGTGACAAGCGCGTCTTTAAGATAGACCTCAGACATCGCCAACACTCCATTCCATAAGGATTACTTCTTTATAATCATTATAATTAGTTTACTGAAGAAGTGGCGTAGTTGTCAATCAAGAAGCTGATGAGCAGTCGCACTCTCTCGTACTAGTAGCCTCTTTTTGGTTCAATGATGTTGAGTAATTCCCTATCTCCTTGTTGCCATTTTACTAAGTTCCGGGTGAAGAACTCCAATGCCCGCTCTACATATTTACCAGAGTGACTGGATACATGTGGTGAAATCGTGACATTGTCTAATGCCCACAGCTTACTTTCTGCTGGCAACGGTTCTTGTTCAAATACATCCAACACTGCGTGGCGAATTTCACCATTTGACAATGCATCTACTAGTATGGACTCTTTAACAAGGTCACCACGACCGAAATTCATGAACATTGCCGTGTTTTTCATTGCAGCGAAATGACTTTCATTCAATAAACCTCTCGTTGCGCTCGTGCTTGGCAAGACTGAAATTACAAAGTCTGCATGCGGAAGGACGCTCAACAGCTCATTGAATTGAACCGTCTTATCCATGAAATCAGCACTTGCCCCCGAGCGGTTACAACCGATTGTTTCTACGCCGAACGCTTGCAACAACCTTCCGATCTCAGAACCGATTGCTCCTGGTCCTAAAATCAGTGCGGTAGAACTACGCAATTCCGTTTGTCGGACTTTCATGTTCCACTCTTTCCGTTTTTGTTGTGCATGTAGCACGGGCAATGCACGACCTTCTGATAATATGTGCGCTAATACGGATTCCGCCATCGGTGTTTTATGAATCCCACGAACGTTACTCATCACAATTCCGCGCTCAGCAATTTCAGCAAGCGGCATTTTTTCCACACCTGCCGATGCAACCATTAGCCACTTAAGTGCTGTCGCTCTGTCAAGCACTTCAGATGTAATGTCCTCTCCATATGTAACAATGACTTCATACTGGGCAATCGGTTCATTTGCCAAATCTTTCGTAAAGGAAAATTGAATGTCAGGAAAATCATTTGTCAAAGCTTCTAATTGATGATCCTTAATCTTAAATGTGAATAAAACGTTCATATGCCATTCCCCCATTACCCTTTTGTCAATTGTTCCAACGTCGCCAAAGCATCTTGAATATGCCCATCCACTTTCACTTTACGCCATTCTTTCACAACCGTCCCTGTCGGATCAATTAAGAATGTTGATCGCTCAATTCCCATGTACTCCTTGCCAAACATTTTCTTCATCTTCCAAACACCATAGGCTTCAGCTACTTCATGGTCTTCATCGACGAGTAACGAGAATGGCAATCCTTGTTTTTCAATGAACCGTTGATGGGACTTCTCATTGTCTGGACTGACACCTAAAATGACCGCATTTAATTCGGTAAAGTTTTGAAAAGCATCTCTAAAATCACAAGCTTGTGTCGTACAACCCGGCGTTGCATCTTTCGGATAGAAATAAAGAATGACGTATTTCTTCCCTTGGTAATCGCTTAATGAAACGGTTTCCCCTTTTTCATTTGGCAATGAAAATTGAGGTGCGTGTAATCCTTCTAGTTTCTCCATGCAGTTTCCTCCCACAATCGTTTCCTTCATCTTACCGAACTACGGTGGGAGTTTCAATTTCTTTGGCGTACGAGCACTTTTTTGTTTAGAATAGAGACGGTACTCATTTGAACGGAGGAATTAAAATGATTAGAACAAAGTCAGAAGAAATCTACAAAGAAGCATGTGAACATATCGTAGGAGGCGTCAATAGCCCTTCACGTGGATATAAAGCCGTCGGTGGCGGAGCTCCAACTGTAATGGAACGTGCAGAAGGTGCTTATTTTTGGGATGTCGATGGGAATAAATATATCGACTACCTCGGTGCATATGGACCCATCATTACAGGCCATGCACATCCCCATATTGCAGAAGCAATTACAAAAGCGGCAACTACAGGCGTTTTGTATGGTACACCTACTGCTCATGAAGTGAAGTTTGCGAAGATGTTGAAAGAAGCAATCCCATCCATGGATAAAGTCCGTTTCGTTAATTCAGGAACAGAAGCAGTCATGACGACAATCCGCGTAGCTCGAGCATATACAGGAAGAACGAAAATCATGAAATTTGCAGGTTGCTACCACGGACATTCCGATTTAGTGCTTGTCGCAGCCGGTTCAGGCCCTGCTACGTTAGGGACACCTGATTCTGCAGGCGTTCCTGCATCCATTGCACAAGAAGTGATCACGATTCCATTCAATGATCCAGCAGCCTATAAAGAAGCGATGGACAAATGGGGTGACGAATTAGCTTGTATATTAGTCGAACCGATTGTGGGGAACTTTGGAATCGTTGAACCGAACGAAGGCTTTTTACCACTTGTGCATGACCTTGCGAAAGAGAAGGGTGCACTCATCATTTACGATGAAGTCATCACGGCATTCCGTTTCCATTATGGAGCAGCTCAAACGCTTCTCGGAACAACACCTGACTTAACAGCGTTTGGCAAAATCATCGGCGGTGGACTTCCAATTGGCGCTTACGGTGGCAGAAAAGAAATTATGGAAACTGTCGCGCCATTAGGACCGGCATACCAAGCTGGAACAATGGCAGGAAATCCTGCATCGATGCTTTCTGGAATCGCTTGTTTAGAAGTGTTGCAACAACCGGGTATCTATGAAGAGATGGACCGTCTTGGCGCCATGCTAGAAGAAGGCATTTTAGAATCTGCGAAGAAAAACGGCATTACGATGACTGTCAATCGACTTGGCGGAGCCCTTACACTCTACTTCACGGACTGCAAAGTTGAGAACTATGAGCAAGCCGAGGAGAGCGATGGAGAGATTTTCGGGAAGTTCTTCAAGTTGATGTTAGAGAAAGGCATAAACCTTGCCCCTTCCAAATACGAAGCGTGGTTCTTAACAATTGCGCATAAAGAGGAAGACGTCATTCATACATTAGAGGCAGTCGACCGTTCATTTCAAGAACTTGCACAGCTCTTGAACAGTTGACCAGCTCGCCGAGATACGGTACAGTAGCGGAAAAAGCATGTTTGTGTATATTGAAAAACCGTTTGTGGAAAGGAAAATCCTATGAAACTTGGTGCCCGCATCTTTAAAACGGGTATAGCGATTGTTGTCGCATTGTTTGTAGCAGAAATGCTGCAGTTACCAAATGCCGTGTTTGCTGGCATTGCCGCCATCTTTGCAATCCAACCAACCTTATATCGTTCGTATTTAACAATTATTGAACAAATTCAAGGGAATCTGATCGGTGCCATCACAGCTGTCACATTCGTGTTAGTGTTCGGCCATCAAATTGTAACTGTCGGTCTAGCAGCTGTTATTATCATTTTGATAATGTTGAAGTTAGGGTTAGAAAAGTCGATTTCTCTGGCACTTGTAACTATGATTGCCATTATGGAAATTAAAGGAGATGAATTCCTCTCCTTCGCCCTGCTTCGGTTAGTAACCATTGTGATAGGTGTCCTTTCAGCCTTCATCGTCAACTTGCTATTTGTGCCACCTAAATATGAAACAAAATTGTTCCAGGCCATCCACCAAGCACAAGATGAAATCATCAGGTGGATTCGGTTAGCTGGCAGACAGGCATCTGAACATATTGCCACAAAGAAATCTTTAGATAAATTGAGTGAGCGTTTGACACAAGTCGACCTGTTGTACTCATTATTCAAAGAAGAGCGTAGTTACTTTAAGAAAAACACGGTGGCAAAAGCGAGGAAACTGGTCATTTACAGACAAATGATTGCAACTTCCAAAAGCAGTCATGAAGTGCTATCCCGACTCCATAAATTTGAAAATGAACTGAGCAGTTTACCAGAGCATTTCAGAATGATGATACAAGAACGCCTTGATGCTTTACTTACTTATCACGAGCAAATCCATCTGAAGTTCGTTGGAAAACTGAAGTCGGATAAAATGATTGACAAGATGAGTGGAGAATTCATTCAACGACAAGAAGTGATGGACATTTTCGCAAAGGAAATCGCGATTACGAAAGAGGAAGAGGAATTTTCCGCCTATCACTTGCTCCATGTCCTTTCTTCCATATTGAACTACGAAGAGCAGCTGGAGCATTTAGACCGGCTCATTATTTCAAGCCAACGTCGTCACGGACACGAAGTGAGTACGGAATTGCAGGATGAGATTTATTAATGAATCGAACGCATTCAACTGAAAAACCGCGTGAAGTCCAATGAGTATGGGCTTCACGCGGTTTTTCTTATAAATTTGCTGTCCAATGACATTAATTTTTCATTTTGGGATCCAATGCATCTCGCAAACCATCACCCATCAGGTTGAAGCCTAAAACGGTCAGCATAATTGAAAGTCCAGGGAAGATCATTGTCCATGGGGCGGATTGCAAATAGGATTTGGAATCTGCCAACATTTTTCCCCATTCAGGTTGAGGGGCTTGTGCACCCAACCCTAAAAACCCTAATGCTGCCGCTTCCAAAATAGCTGTTGCAACCGCAAGTGTCCCTTGTACAATGACAGGGGCCATCGAGTTCGGAAGGATATGCGAAAACAGGATTCTTGCATCCTTCATACCTATCCCTTTGGCGGCCATAATGTATTCATCTTCCTTAATACTTAATACTTTCGAGCGAATCAACCGTCCAAAGTTCGGTATATTAATAATCGCGATAGCAATCAAGGCATTTTCCAAGCCAGGTCCTAACACCGAAACGATGGCAATGGCAAGAAGGATGGATGGAAATGCAAGCATAATATCAAATATCCTCGAAATAATCGTATCAATCCACCGACCGTAATACCCCGCAATGATTCCTAAAAAGCTACCGACAATGACCGAAAGAATGACCGACAAAAAGCCTACTGACATAGAAATTCGCGCTCCATGGATAATACGCGACAAAATATCTCTTCCAAAATCGTCTGTGCCGAGCCAATATTCTGCTGAAGGGGGTTGTAGACGGTCAGCTGCCATTTGCTCATTGATACCTTCTTTGGCAAAAATCGGCCCGAATAGAGCTAGAGCTATAAAAAAGAGTATAATGACCATTCCAATAACTGCCGTTTTACTTTTTCTGAAGTTACGCCATGCTTCTCCCCAAGGTCCTACTGTTTTTTCTAATTCAGCATTTGCAATCCCATCTACTTTAGGCATAAACTCTGACATGTTTACCGTCCCCTTTCTTTAATCATATTTAATCCTCGAATCAATCAAACTATAAAGGAGATCGACGATTAGATTAATCATGACAAAAATGAAAGCGACTACTAATATGCCAGATTGTATGACAGGATAGTCCCTAAAATTGATTGCATCGTATATATAACGACCGATACCAGGCCATGCAAAAATTGTTTCCGTCAAAATCGCTCCACCGAGTAACAACCCTGTTTGCAATCCGATAATTGTCAACACAGGGATCAATGCATTTTTAAACGCATGTTTGTAAACAACCCAAAACATTTTCTGCCCTTTCGCTCTTGCCGTTCGAATATAATCGGAACGCATCACTTCCAACATGCTTGAACGTGTCATTCTCGCAATGATTGCCATCGGGATTGTCGCTAACGCCATCCCTGGTAAGATGAGGTGACGAAGGACTTGTAACAACTGGTCGAACCGTCCTTGAATGATTGTATCCACAATATACAGATGAGTGATTGCATTGACTGGATCGCGCACTTGTTCGCGACCGGTCGTCGGAAGCCAACTAAACTCAATTGCAAACGCCCATTGACCAAGTAACCCAAGCCAAAAAATTGGCATGGAAACACCGACAAGCGCTAACACCATTGCAATGTAATCGAACCAAGAATTTTGGAACCAAGCTGAAATGACTCCAGCATTAATACCAACAATAATAGCAATAAGCATTGCAAAAAAAGCGAGTTCAATCGTTGCCGCAAGATGGGGCCATATTTCATCGGCTACGGGCAAACGCGTTCGCATCGACTCGCCAAGATCCCCCTGCAAAATACCACCCAGATATTTGAAGAATTGAATATACCAAGGCTGGTCCAATCCTAGTTTTGCATTCATAGCCGCAACCGCCTCAGGTGTCGCTTGTTGGCCTAATATTACTTGTGCAGGATTTCCAGGAATTGCACGGATCATCATAAATACGATAAATACCATACCAAGCAATACGGGTATGAGTTGCAACAACCTTCTTCCTATGTAACTCAGCATGCTTTTCACCTCACAGAGTCTCGTTTATTCGATGCCTGCTCGTGTTTCTTGCCAATAGGAATTATTTAAAACAAGGGGAAATCAATGACCTCCCCTTGTACTTTTATAAAATCTTACTTCGTCAGCTCTACCTTTGATAAGATGTCTGATCCTGTCGGGTGTGGTTTGAACCCTTTCAATCCTTTAGCTGCTGCTAGCAAAGGTGTAGAGTGAGCAATTGGAACCCACGGTGCTTCTTCATGGATAATTTCTTGTGCACTCTTATAAAGTTCAATCCGCTTGTTTTCATCTACTTCTGTTTGCGCTTCAATGAGCAAATCATGCATATCCGTATTTTTAAAGTACGTGTAGTTATTGCTGCCGATATTGTCTTCATCAAGAAGGACATAGAGGAAGTTATCAGCATCTCCGTTATCCCCAGTCCAACCTAGCATGAAAGCATCCGCTTCTCCTTTACTCGCCTTATCAAGATACGTTGGCCATTCGTAAGAAACAATTTTTGCTTTCACACCAATATCCGCCAAGTTACTTTGAATGACTTCAGCAACTTTAGCGCCATCTGGCATATACGGGCGTGGAACTGGCATTGCCCAAAGTTCCATTTCAAACCCGTCTGGATAACCTGCTTGCGCAAGTAATTCTTTCGCCTTTTCTGGATTGTATTCGTACGGTTCTATGTCTTCGTTATAACCCGAAATAGAAGGTGGCATCGGGTTTTTCGCGATGTTTGCACGCCCCTCGAAGAATGAATTAATAATTGTTTCTTTATCAATTGCATAGTTCATCGCTTGGCGTACTTCCTTCTTATCAAACGGTGGTCGCGTAACTGTTAACCCTAGATAACCGACATTCATGGACGGTCTTTCAATCAATTGCAGTTCTTCATTTTGTTCAATCTTCTCACCATCTGCCGGGTTAATGCCGTCCGCAAGATCAATTTCACCTGTCATTAATGCATTAAGACGTGTCGAGTTATCAGGAATTGATTTGAAAATGACTTTATTTAACTTCGGTAAACCTTCTTGCCAATACCCATCAAATTTCTCAATTGTAATCGTTTCGTTCGGTCTCCACTCAACAAATTTAAATGGCCCTGTTCCAACTGGATTTCTTTCGAATTGATCGTCACCCTTTTCAAACGCATCTGGACTTGCAATGGCAAACATACTCATTGCAATGTTTTTCAAAAATGGTGCTTGCGGTCTCTTCAACGTGATGACGACCTTATAATCTCCATCGGCCGTCACCGACTCGATGACATGACCTTCATCCCCTTTAAAACCACCAAACATGGAATTATAATATGGGAATTTATCCGCATCTCCATTCGCCCATCGTTCAAAGTTTTTCACAACGGCATCTGCATTGAAATCTGTGCCGTCATGAAATTTCACGCCTTCTTCCAATGTGAATGTATACGTCAATCCATCATCTGTCTTCCATTCTTTCGCCAAACCTGGCTGGATTGTTGTATCGTCTTCTCCAAAGTTCAATAACGTTTCAAAAATATTGACCGTCACCTTAAAGGTTTCTCCTTCAGTTACACGCGACGGATCCAGGGAAGTTGAATCCCCACCACGGCCAAACACTAATGTATCCTCTTGACTTCCGCTACTTTGCGATCCGCCTTCGTTACAAGCAACAAGTACAGTAGACAGTACTAGTAATAATACGAACGCAACAGACCACATTCTCGTTTTCCTCATAGAGACCCCTCCAATTGTTTTATATCATTGTCGACTTGCTGCTCATAAAGATGGCAAGCGACAGAATGACCATCGAGTTGTTCTTGGAGCTGTGGAGCTACCTTTGTGCAAATCTCCATCTTATATGGACAACGTGTGTGGAATGCACATCCAGTTGGTGGTTCCGCCGGATTCGGGATATCTCCTTCTATGATGAGTTGTTCTTTTGAATAGTTCGGATCAGGTATCGGCACAGCTGATAATAACGCTTGAGTATAGGGGTGCAGCGGTTTTTCATACAGACTTTCACTCGTCGCGAGTTCCACGATTCTCCCTAAATACATAACACCTACACGATCACTAATATGCCGGACGACACCTAAATCATGCGCAATGAAGATGTACGTAAGGTTAAATTCTTTTTGAAGATCTTGCATAAGATTCAGTACTTGCGCTTGAATCGACACATCTAAGGCGGATACGGGCTCATCTGCAATAATTAACTTTGGATTCGTCATAAGAGCCCGTGCAATCCCAATACGCTGTCGCTGTCCTCCACTAAATTGATGAGGATAACGTTTTGCATGAAATGGATGCAAACCGACGATTTCCAAAAAACGATGGACCTTCTGCTTTCTTTCCTTCGTATCCAAATCAGTATGAACAAGTAACGGTTCCTCTAAGATCTTTCCAATTGTATGCCGTGGATTCAACGAGGCATACGGATCTTGAAACACCATCTGAATATCCCGACGTACTTTTCTCATCTCTTCGTCACTTAGCGATGTAAGTGTCTTCCCGTTAAATTCTATTACGCCACTCGTTGGTTCCAATAGCCGCATGAGTACACGGCCAGTTGTCGACTTTCCACAGCCACTCTCTCCAACAATTCCAAGTGTTTCCCCTTCATTTACATGAAATGTGATATCATCGACCGCTTTCACATAACCAACTGTCTTGCCGAACATCCCTTTCTTAACAGGAAAGTGTTTCTTTAAGTTTTTAACGTTCAACAAAGGCGTTGTCTCCAACTCGCTCCACCCCCTCTGTTGCATATAAAAAACAACGTGTTTGATGCTGTTCGGAAGTTTGAATCAGTTCAGGATCCTCTACTTGACAACGTTCGAATGCAAACGCACATCGAGCTGCAAACCGGCATCCTTTCGTAATCGAACCTGGTTTAGGGACATTCCCTGGAATCGAATAGAGTCGTTCTTTTTTAAACCGCATATCCGGTACAGACTGGATAAGTCCTTTTGTATATGGATGTTGAGGATCTTCAAACAATTGTTTCGTCGGTGCTTCTTCAATGACTTGCCCTGCATACATGACGATAACCCGCTCACATACATCTGCTACAACGCCTAAGTCATGTGTGATTAACAAGATGGCAGTCCCAAGTCGTTCATTCAAAGACTTCATTAGCTTTAAGATCTGCGCTTGGATTGTTACATCAAGCGCAGTAGTCGGTTCATCCGCAATTAGTATTTTCGGATCGCACACCAATGCCATTGCAATCATAACGCGTTGTCGCATGCCACCTGATAATTGATGGGGATAATCACTTAATAACTCTTCCGCTCTTGGTAAACCGACTAGTTTCAGCATTTCAATTGCCCGCGCTTTGGTTTGCTTTTTGGACCAGCTCTTTTCATGTATCCGAATGGCTTCAATCATTTGGTTACCGATTGTAAACAGTGGATTTAAAGATGTCATCGGTTCTTGAAAAATCATCGCGATCTCATTGCCTCGTATTTGTCGCATCTCTTTCTCAGACAAAAGGGTCAAATCGCGATTTTTATACAAAACTTCACCACCGACAATTTTTCCAGGAGGCGAGGGAACGAGCCCCATGACAGATAATGACGTGACACTTTTTCCACATCCCGACTCACCTACAATTCCTAAAATCTCTCCGTCTTGCAGATGAAAATGGATGTGATCCACTGCTGGAATCTCTCCTGAATCTGTAAAAAATGTCGTTTGTAAATCGTTCACCTCTAACACACGATTCGGTCCACTCATTAAGCATCACCTTTTTCTATGGCATATTTAACGGAAACATCTGATTATACCTATTATACTTTCAATTCAATAAAATTCAATACTAGTTTTCCAGCTACGACCAAAAACAGCGAGGCATATACATCCCTCCGAGTACGTATGTTGATTTCTCATTCTTTTACAACCACCGTTTACAAATCCCTTTCCATCAATAAAAAACCGTATAAAACCAAATACTCGCGGTTTCATACGGTTCTACTATTTCTCATGAACGGCAGCGATTAGCACATGCCGCTCACTATATCTTCAAATCCCTTGCACCTGATACAAATCGTAGTAAATGCCTTTCTTCTCCATTAACGATTGATGTGTGCCCATTTCCTTTAGCGTACCATGATCAATGACGAGAATCTTATCCGCATGGGTAATGGTTGACAGACGATGGGCAACGATGAATGTCGTCCGATCACTGGCAAGTCGTTCGAGTGAATCTTGAATAAGTGCTTCACTTTCTAAATCCAGTGCAGACGTCGCTTCATCCAAAATGAGCAAAGGTGGATTTTTTAAAAATACGCGTGCAATGGCGATACGTTGTTTTTGACCTCCCGATAATTTCACACCTCGTTCGCCAACTTTTGTATCATACCCGTCCGGCAATGATTCGATAAAGTCATGCGCGTTCGCCGCTTTAGCTGCAGCAATCACGTCTTCTTCCGTCGCATCCGGATTGCCCATTCGTATATTGCTTTTAACGGAATCACTAAATAAGATGCTATCTTGTAGCACTAGCCCAATCTGATCGCGCAACGTTTTCAGTTGCACATCGCGAACATCATGCCCGTCAATTCGGATCGCGCCTGATGTGACATCGTAAAAACGGGGAATGAGGCTGACGATCGTCGACTTGCCACCACCACTCATCCCGACAAGCGCAACCGTTTCTCCTGGCTTGACATTGAATGAAACGTTTTTCAACACATGCTCATCTTTTTCTTCATACGTAAAGCTCACATTATCAAACGAAATTTCTCCACTGATCTCCGGCAATTTATTTGCCCCTGTTTTATCTCGAATATCATACGGTTCTTCCATTAATTCAAATACCCGATCCATCGACGCAAAAGACTGTGTAAGTGTTGTAGACGCATTCACCAATCGTCGGAGCGGATTATAGAGACGATCAATATAAGCAATGAACGCAACCATTACCCCAACAGACAAATCACCATTAATTACTTGATACCCTGCATAGGCGATGACAAGTAAAGGCGCGACATCTGTAATTGTATTCACGACGGCAAACGCTTTCGCATTCCAACGTGTATGGTCTATTGCCTTGTCCAGGAATTCACCATTCGTTTCGTCAAATCGCCGTTGTTCTTTGTCTTCCAATGCAAAGCTTTTAATGACGCTAATGCCAGAAATCCGCTCGTGTAAGTAACTTTGCACATTCGCAAGAGCTTGCGATCGTTTTCTCGTCAAATCGCGCAATTTCCCAAAGAAATGCTTCACACTATACGCGTAAAACGGAAACGCCAGCAACGTCACAAGTGTTAGCGGGACATCCATCGATAGCATAATCGCTATAGCAATCAGAATAGTCGCTACGTCTAACCAAACATTCATTAAACCGATCACAACAAAGTTCTTCGTCTGCTCCACATCATTAATGACGCGCGAGATGACTTCACCCGCTCGTGTATTGGAATAATAGCGTAGACCAAGCCTTTGCAGATGATGAAACAAGTTTTCCCGAATGTCAAAAAGGATTTTATTGCTTACATATTGCGCAAAATATTGGCGGTAATATTCAACGGGCGGTCGAATGATGAAAAACAATAACGCCGTCCCGCCTAACCAATAAAATAATTGACGCGTCTTTTCCACATCCGATAAGTCCGGTCCATTAATGATATCGTCAATGACAATTTTTATAAGGTAGGGAATAAATAACGGGATTGCAAATTTGACGACACCTATAAGAACCGTTAACACGATTAGCCAGTTATATGGCTTTACAAACTTCATATACCTTTTCATACTGTCACCCATGTACATCCTCCTACAGCTCATCCAATGAATAAAAGCCTCCCTGCGTTTATGCAGACAGGCTGTTATTGGTTGCTTTTCTTCACTTGTTTATAAAACTGATAACGCGATGTCCATACTTCAATGAAGTCAGGCGCAAACGGACCTTTCCGTTGTTTAATCCACAACAGTAACTTATCGAGGTTGCGACGTAAAATCTGATCGATCACTTCTGGATAATTCATCTTCCGCTTATGCTCAGCATACTCATCTTCATCCAGTATTAAATAACTCATATCCGGAAACACTTTTACATCCAAATCATAATCGATATACTTCAATGAATGATGGTCATAGACAAACGGTGAACTCATATTGACGTAATAATATACGCCGTCTTCCCGCAGCATACAAATGATGTTGAACCAATGTTCAGCATGGAAATAACAGATGGAAGGCTCTCTCGTCAGCCACGTCCGCCCGTCTGCTTCGGTGACAAGCGTGCGTTCATTCGCACCAATGACAATATTACGCGTGCCCTTTAAAACCGTCGTTTCCTGCCAAACCCTATGGATGTTCCCATCATGCTTATAACTGTGTACTTGTATCGTTTCCCCTTCTTTAGGTATTGTCATTTTCGAAAACCACCTTTATGTTCGACCCCATTACTATTTCTATAGTATACCAACCGAACAAACAAATAGAAAACGAAAGCCCTTCCTGTCAATCCTTACATAATGTTACCCCAAATTATGTATAACCAATCAAAAAACCGGCAGCGTTTTAAGCTGCCGGCCGGTGATAATTATCCATTACTTCGACTGATCTTCGTAACTGTTCGCACGAGCACCAGAAGCGTTACGCTTGTTTTGCTCTGCTTTCATGTTTTGTTGCTTTACATGATTCACATCTGTTTCCATCCCAAACTCTTCTTGCATGTTTTGTTGGTTAAACTGACCTTGGTTTTGTGTTTGGTTTTGGTTACGATTTTTCTTTGTCAATGGATATTCACCTCCGTAACCAATATGATGTCCAACGGCCGATTTATTATCCTTAGGAATTTTTTTCTTTTTCGTTAACTGCTTGCCATATTTTAATGACAGGAACTGCTTTCGGTAGTGCTTCGACTTCTTCTGTCGAAAAAAACTGGAATCCTTCAGGTGCAACATCATCAGTGACAACGAGATGACTCGTTATGTCCCACGTCAAATGGGAAAAGATATGCTTAAAATGCAGTAACGGCGTAGGCTGCTCGACTTGCATTTTGTATTGTTGCTGCATGAGCTGTTCAATTGCTTGGGATGGATAATTTTCAACCAACGGAAATTCCCACATATTCGCCAACAAACCTGTCGCAGGTCTTTGTCTTAACAACCATTTGCCATCTAAGTTTCGAATGACCACCATCAGGACGGGTATGGTTTTCATTTTCACTTTTTTAGATTTTATCGGTAGCTCCTGCTGCCGTCCCTCATGGAAAGCACCACAAAATTCACGGACCGGACAAAGCAGGCATTTCGGATTTGGCGTACAAATCGTTGCACCTAACTCCATAACTGCCTGGTTAAATGAAGATGGATCTTCTTTATCAATTAGGTGCATGACAACTTCTTCAAAAATCTTTTTATTCCGCGGGATAGCAATATCTTCATCAATGAGCAGTAAACGCGACATGACACGCATGACATTTCCATCCACCGCATGCTCTGGTATTCCATAAGCAATACTTAACACAGCACCAGCCGTGTATGGTCCAACACCTTTTAACTGTGAAATTTCTTTACGGGTTTTTGGAATTTGACTATTGTACTGCGTTACGACTTCCTTCACACCCGCTTGCAAATTCCTTACACGCGAATAATAGCCAAGACCTTCCCACATTTTCAATACGTCTGCTTCATCCGCTTCCGCCAAATGAGCAAGCGTGGGAAACTTTTTGATGAAACGTTCATAATACGGAATGACGGTATCGACACGGGTCTGCTGTAACATCACTTCGGACACCCAAATATAATAAGGATTTGTCGTTCGTCTCCACGGTAAATCGCGCTTTTCCCTCAAATACCATTGGATCAATGCTGATTGAAATTCTCTTTTTTGTTCAATTAATTGCATGAAGACCTCCGCACTGCATATGCTTTTCGTTAATGAAATGAAATTGTAAAAACTGAATGTTTTTTGTTCAACGATAAAAGGGTATATACTAATGAAAGAACCGATGCATATTCACACAAGGAGTGATCACTTGGATACAGGCACACATATTGTCATGGGCGGCGCGATATGCGGACTCGCAATGGCGGACCCAGTCGTTGCCACAGATTCTGTAACGATGACTGCCGTGTTTATCGGCGTTGTATCCGGCTCTTTAATACCAGACGTCGATACTGTCCTTAAATTGAGAAATAACGCAGTCTATATACGTAATCATCGAGGCATTACGCATTCAATACCCGCGGTTCTATTATGGCCACTCGTTCTGTCAATTTTACTATCGTTCATGTTCCCTGCTTCAGCCTTTTTCCACGTCTGGGCATGGACATTTCTAGCTGTGTTCTTGCACGTCTTCGTTGATATCTTTAATGCGTATGGCACACAAGCGTTACGACCTTTTTCGAATAAATGGGTAGCGATTGGGGTCATTAATACATTCGATCCCATTATCTTTGCATTACATGTCATCGCCCTTGCCTTCTGGCTATTCGGTACAGAACCTGTTCCAACATTCATCGTATTATATTGCGTCGTATTCGTTTACTACCTACTCCGCTTTGCTGTTAAAGCAGCCGTGAAGAAAGCAGTTATGAATACGGTGCCAGATGCCGACCACATTTTCATTGCACCTACCATGAACTTCTTTCAATGGAGAGTGGCCGCGACAAATAAGGATTGTCATTTTGTTGGACGCGCATATGGACGGTCCGTCAATATCTACGATCGATTTGAACGGGAAAAAATGCCGAAGTCCCCTTACATCGATGCAGCCATGCAAGATAAAAACATCGAGGCGTTCGTTTCTTTTTCACCGATTTATCGATGGTCAGTCGCTCATGTTAACGACTTATATGAAGTTCGACTAATTGACCTCCGCTACCGAAGCAAAGATTATTACCCTTTTGTAGCAGTCGCCCATATTAATGAAGACATGGAAGTTGTCAACTCCTATACAGGATGGATTTTCTCCGAAGATAAATTACGGAAGAAGTTAAATTTCATCCCGAACTCTTAATAACCAAGAGCTTGTCCCCGGTCGAGTAAGGGACAAGCTCTTATCACTTACCACTTTTCACAGATTCGAGCATCGCAATCGGCAAGGCTTCCGTTGCCCGCTCACCACCGAGACGATACCCCCAAGCAAAACGCCCTTTTAGATAATCGACATGGAAAAACACACCCTCATCGCCGTCAATTCGGTAAATTTCACCCGGAACGATTGTTGCAGGGTCGATCATGTACGACTTCGCCATTAACGCTTTACGTTGGTAAACGGCAAATTCATTGATCATTCCCATCTGTTCCGCTTTGCGCGCTTTCTCCATCAGGCGTCCGATTTCTGACCGTAATTCGTGCTCATTCATTTCACTATATTTCTTTTCAGTTTCCATTTTCCTCATTCTCCTTCATTTCAATGAATCGCTCAATTTTCTCAAGGGGGATGCCCTTTTGATACATCGATTGCTTCACTCGATTCCTTAAATCATAACCTGAATACTTTGCTGCATAACGTCGCCAAGCCTTTTCACCAACTGACGTACAAATAGCATCCCATTCATCTTCTTCACGTTCAAAGTCAATGGACTCCAACACATCACTAATAAGACCAAATGAAAAACCTTTTCGCGCTAAAGCATTTTGGATTTTCTGTTTCAATTGTGCTGGGGGAATCGTCCGGTTAGACGTTGCTGCTTTTTTAGCAAGCTTTTGTGCAATCGAAAATTGCTCCTCTTCCGGATACGCTTGAAGCACTTCTTCTTGTAGCTCCTTCGTGACTCCCTTTTTGTGCAACTCTTGCTTAATCGCCTTCGGTCCTTTACTCGATGCATTTTTTTGCGTTCGCACAAATGCTTCAGAGAATGCTGCATCATCAAGAAAGCCTAGTCTTCTTAACTTCACAATCGCTTCTAGGATGACCGCTTCGCCAAATTCAAGATCCAGCAATTTTTTCTTCACTTCGAATTCTGTCCGCATTCTAAAGGATAGGAAATGCAACGCTTTGTTAAACGCCTTTTCGATTTCATCTTCATATGTAATTTCGTCCATTGCCCAATCATCCAACTGCATCCCTTTTGTGAGACCAAACTTTACTAAGATGGATTCATGGACACTGAACGCATATTTTTCATCTATGAATAGATTATAACGTTCGCTATCACGTTTTTGTTGTGTTATTTTCGTAAGTATAGGCAAACCGGCTCGACCTCCCTTTCCTATCAGTATACATGTTCTATTCCGGAAGGTCAGCTTGCGAGGTTACAAGACTAACGGAGGTGTTCAAGTTGAAAGTTGTCATTGCAGGCGGTACAGGTTTCATTGGACAAAAAATCACATCGTTACTAAAGGAGAAAGGTCATGACATTGTGATTCTGACTCGTTCTAAACGACCGAACGAAAAAAACATCGAATATGTGCAATGGTTAACGGACGGATCCAAACCCGAAGAAGAGATTCTTTCAGCAGATGCATTCATAAACTTAGCAGGCGTATCCATTAACGATGGGCGCTGGACTCCAGACCACCAACAGCAAATCTACGACAGTCGGATGGTTGCGACGGACGAACTGATCCGCATTATTTCGGCATTGCAAAGTAAACCTACTATCTTTTTAAATGCAAGTGCAATCGGCATATATCCAGCTTCTGAAACGACTATCTACAGTGAAGCATCGCGCGACGTCGCTGATGACTTTCTTGGTAAGACCGTCCATGACTGGGAGCAAAAAGCAGCTACATTGCAAGCGCAAGGTATACGAACAGCAATCATGCGGTTTGGCGTCGTTCTCGGAAAAGATGAAGGCGCACTACCGCTCATGAGTATGCCCTATAAGCTATTCGTCGGTGGAAAAGTCGGTTCCGGTCGACAATGGGTTTCATGGGTGCATGTCCAAGATGTAGCGAACGCAGCTGTTTTTTTGTTAGAGCATGCAAGTGCCCAAGGCGTATTTAATATTACCGCACCTTTCCCATTGCGCATGAATGATTTCGGCAAGACAATCGGCAATGTTCTTCATCGGCCACATTGGTTACCTGCTCCTGCCTTTCTTATGAAGAGCGCGCTTGGTCAAAAGAGTGCACTAGTGCTGGAAGGCCAATATGTTTCGTCTGAAAAGATTGTAACAGCAGGGTTCGATTTTGATTTTCCTGTTTTAGCGGACGCACTGAACGATTTGCTTAAATAAGGTATACTTTCCATCGTTGCGCACATCCTACGGAAAAAGGAGTTGTGTAATCATGGTGGAAGAACATGGACCTGGTATTCTCATGGCTGCATTCATCATTATTGTCGGCATCTTGTTCAATCCATTCGCTGCAAGTGCCGAAGAATTCCATTGGGGTTTCAAAAAATCTGCAAATGGCGTTCCTCCTAATGCTGGAGCTGCATTGGAATCGTTGCTCGACAGACACGGTGCAATCTATAAAGGAAAACCAGATGAAAAAATTGCCTATTTGACGTTCGACAATGGCTACGAAAACGGTTATACAGAATCCATTTTAGATACACTGAAAAAGGAAGATGCACCTGCAACTTTCTTCCTTACGGGTCATTATTTAAAGAGCGCTGCACCGCTTGTCAAACGGATGGTCGAGGAAGGTCACGACATCGGCAACCACTCATATGATCATCCGAATATGGCAAACTTGACAGAAGACGGCATGGAGAAAGAATGGAAAAAATTTGACGAGTTGTTGTTGAAAACAGCAGGTGTAGAACGGACCATTTACGCACGGCCACCTGAAGGCATTTTCAATGATGCATTATTGGCGAAAGGAAATGAATTAGGGTATCGACACATTTTCTGGTCTGTCGCTTTCATTGATTGGCATGCCGATAAACCTCGTGGACGCGATTATGCATATAATGAACTGATGAAGCAACTGCACCCAGGTGCTGTCATCTTAATGCATACAGTATCACCTGATAACGCGGAAGCATTACCGGATTTTATTCGCGATGCAAAAAAAGCCGGTTACGAGTTCCGTACATTGGATGATCTTGTCATGGAATACGAAAATGTCGATTCGATTTTGCGCTAGTTACTATATGAAGCAAAAATCTCCTTATTTCAGAACCGTCCTTTTATAATAGAAGAATGAGGAGGTTAAAAACATGAAATTTGAAATGACAGAGAACGGATTCCAAACAGAAACATCTTTCGGTACGTTACAAATCTCCGGCAATGAGGAGTTTGGCTTCAGGCCGTATCAACTACTCATTTCTTCAATTGCCGTTTGTACGGGAGGCGTCATGCGGAAAGTACTTGAACGCAAAAGAATGCCTGCGACTTCCATTACGATTGAAGTTAAAGATGTATATCGCAATGAGGAAGAAGCGAGTCGGGTTGAAAGAGTCCATTTGCATTTCCTGATTGAAGGCATCGAGATGACGAATGAGAAGATGGATAAGATTATGCAAGTAACAGACAACAACTGTTCAATGTATCAATCCGTTAAAAACTGTATCGAAGTCGTCAAGACCTATGAATTTGTAAACTAAAAAAGGCCCGGTCCATATCTGTAAAAGATGATGGCTGGGCCTTACGTATGAATAGAACTCTCACTTTCAATTTGCATAAAATTCGTAGGCGTCTATCGGCAGTAGCCGTCAAACGGTAACGGATCCCCTCCTTTGACATCGGATTCGATTCGTCTCTACTCTACAGCCTCCTTTACGAATTAGATTATTAGTAGTATACCACTTTGATTATGTATTGTAAACATTTTGTTAAGTAGAATTTTCTATATAGTTAAACTGATTCGCGTTACATTGAATTCTATTGCCATTTCATATACGATTACAATGATGAAAAGAGGTGTATGTGTTGGAACAAAGACAAAGTGGACAAGTAGATGAGTTAAAAAACCGTCTTCATTTATTTTTGGAAAAGCTTGAAGCGATTGAGCCAGAAAACACTGATTTACAAGAGATTGATCAGCTCATCAGTTTAATTGACGAATTGGAACAACAAATGAATAAACTAAAAACAGACCAATGATTCCTTAGGGGGAAATAAGAATGTACATAGAGCAACTCGAAAAAAGTATGTATGATCTCATTTGCGATACATCTACGAATTTACCGAAAGATGTCCGTAGAGCTGTAAAGGCTGCAAGGGAAAAAGAGAATGCCGGTACACGGGCAGCAATGAGTCTTGATACAATCGCGAACAACATCAACATGGCTGACGACAAACTATCACCGATTTGCCAAGATACGGGTTTACCAACTTTCAAAATCAAAACACCAATCGGCGTTAACCAGTTGGAGATAAAAGACGCCATTACGCGTGCTATGGTACAAGCGACGAAGGACGGTAAATTGCGTCCAAATGCAGTTGATTCGCTTACTGGCGAAAATAGCGGGACAAATTTAGGCCTCGGTCTCCCTGTTGTGAAATTCGAGCAATGGGAAAAAGATTATATTGAAGTGAAGCTCATCTTAAAAGGTGGCGGCTGTGAAAACAAAAACATCCAGTACAGCTTACCAACTGAACTCGAAGGACTTGGCCGGGCTGGACGTGATTTAGACGGAATTCGTAAATGCATTCTCCACTCCGTTTACCAAGCGCAAGGACAAGGCTGTTCTGCCGGCTTCATCGGCGTCGGAATCGGAGGCGATCGCGCTTCTGGTTATGATTTAGCAAAAGAACAACTTTTCCGCGAAGTGGATGACGTGAATCCGCATCCTGATCTTGCAGCACTGGAAAGTTACATCTTGGATACTGCAAACCAACTCGGTATCGGAACAATGGGCTTCGGCGGTGAAGCAACATTATTAGGTTGTAAAATCGGCGTCATGCACCGTATCCCTGCAAGTTTCTATGTCTCCGTAGCTTATAATTGTTGGGCATACCGCCGTATGGCCGTCGATATTGATGCAACGACAGGTGATGTGACAAAATGGCATTACAATGAGGGTGACAAACTAGCTTTTGCTGCTACGACGGAAACGAATGACACACAATCATCACGTGTCGTCGAACTAACTGCTCCTATTACAGAAGAGCAAATCCGTGAATTACAAGTTGGAGATGTCGTCAAAATTAGCGGAAGAATGTATACAGGACGCGATGCAATTCATAAGCACCTTACGGAAAACGATGCACCTGTCGACTTAGATGGACATATCATCTACCACTGCGGTCCGGTCGTATTGAAAAACGAAGACGGATCGTATGAAATCAAAGCAGCCGGACCTACCACTTCCATTCGGGAAGAACCTTACCAAGGCGATATTATGAAAAAATTCGGCATTCGCGCAGTCATCGGAAAAGGCGGCATGGGTCCTAAAACGCTCGCAGCCTTACAAGAACACGGCGGTGTCTACTTAAACGCAATCGGTGGGGCAGCCCAATATTATGCAGACTGCATCAAAGAAGTAGAAGGCGTCGACTTACTTCAATTCGGCATTCCTGAAGCAATGTGGCATTTACGCGTCGAAGACTTTACTGCGGTCGTCACAATGGACTCACACGGAAACAGCCTTCACGCCGACGTAGACAAATCATCGTTAGAAAAACTCGCAACATTTAAAGAGAAAGTATTTAGCTAAATAGCTTGGAAAGCCCTGCAGCATGTACATACTGCAGGGCTTTTTTGCGACTGTAGAAGTAAGCGGCGAGGTTCGTACTGTGTGGAGCGACTTGCTTTGGGCACACGACTCCCCTCTTTCCGCGTGGAGCAACATGCTTTAGACATGCAGCTCTCCTCTTTGCACAAATCAATTTCGCTCAAAAAACTTTTCAAACAACCCACTATCATTTTTCATTAGGAGTATGCTATACTCTTATTTATAATAATTATAAACAAGAAATGATTATCGAACAACTCTCTATATCCAATTATATCAATTGTTTTAAAGATAATACATGTAAGTTCGTCACTTGCAAACGATAGTCATTCTCAATTAGGAGGGGTTTAAATGACAACAGAAACAACAGAAGCGCAACAAACGCCTCGTCACTGGACGGCGCACATCGAATTGATTGCTGCACTTCTTTCAGGACTATTAATAGTCTCAGCTTGGTTGATCGGCAAAGATGGTAACGAATCTTTATCCATCGCGCTTTATATAATTGCCTTTCTAATCGGTGGATTTGCTAAAGCGAAAGAAGGCATTGAAGAAACAATTGCAGATAAGCAATTGAACGTAGAAATGCTAATGGTCTTTGCTGCTATCGGTTCAGCAATTATCGGTTATTGGGCTGAAGGCGCAATATTAATCTTCATATTCGCAGTGAGCGGTGCGTTAGAAACCTATACATTGAACAAAAGCCATAAAGAAATCTCGGCGTTAATGAACATGCAACCGGAAGAGGCTTGGCTACTACAAGGTGATGGATCAACAAAAAGCGTCCCCACTTCTTCCCTTTCCGTCGGTGCTGCGATAGTTGTTCGACCTGGCGAGCGCATTCCGGTGGACGGTATCATTCTCCAAGGAACGACTTCCATTGATATGTCCGCCATTAACGGAGAGTCTGTTCCGGTTACGAAGGAAAAGAACGATGAGTTGTTCGCAGGAACCATGAACATTAGTGGCGTCATTCACATGGAAATGACAAAACCAAGTTCAGATACATTATTTCAAAAAATAATTACACTCGTTCAAAACGCACAAAGTGAAAAATCGCCATCACAGCAATTCATCGAGAAATTCGAAGGTACGTATGTAAAGATTGTTATTTTAACTGTCCTTGTTATGATGTTCCTCCCCCACTTCCTGTTTGGTTGGGATTGGACGACGACATTGTACAGAGCAATCGTTCTATTAGTTGTCGCTTCTCCTTGCGCACTCGTTGCTTCGATTATGCCAGCGACATTGGCAGCTGTTTCCAACGGAGCAAAGAGAGGGATATTGTTTAAAGGTGGTGTCCATTTAGAGCACTTAGGGTCATTGCAAGCAATCGCATTTGACAAAACAGGGACACTTACAACCGGGAAGCCTGTTGTTACGGACTTTTTCGTACGAAGCAAAGCAGATCGTACACAAGCATTATCACTTCTAGCGAGCATTGAAGCCCAATCCAATCATCCGCTCGCTCTCGCTATTGTAAACTACGCGCAAGAGCATGGCCTTACGACAAGAGGAATTGAACATATTGAAGATGTCCCTGGCTTTGGCATTCGTGCGGTTGTAGACGAGCAAGAGATCCTAGTAGGAAATCCTCGTTTTGTCGGTGCCCAAGAAACGAAAGACTTCCACCAAGGTATCATTCACGAACTCTATGAAGATGGAAAGACCGTCGTTTTCATCAAGGATTCACAAGGGATTCTTGCGGCTGTCGCATTGAAAGATACACTCCGACCTGAAGCAGTTCAAGCAATTCAAGACTTAAGGCAGTTAGGTATCCAGTCAATCATGTTGACAGGAGATAATGAAAAAACAGCTCATGCCATCGCTAAGGAAGCTGGCCTTGACCGTTACGTCGCAAACTGTCTGCCAGAGATGAAAGTCGAACAGATGAAAGGGCTACTAAAAGAATACGGTAATGTCGGGATGGTCGGGGACGGCATTAACGATGCGCCTGCTTTAGCAACAGCTACATCAGGGATTGCCATGGGGGAAGGGACAGATGTTGCACTCGAAACAGCAGATGTCATCCTCATGCAAAATGATTTGACGAAAATCTCTTATGCGGTAAAAGTTTCTAAAAAAATGCAACGCGTTGTAAAACAAAACGTATTCTTTTCTGTTTCCGTCATCGCTATTTTAATCATGTCCAACTTCATGCAAGTTGTCGACTTACCGTTAGGGGTAATCGGTCATGAAGGAAGTACAATTCTCGTCATCTTAAACGGTTTACGCTTGTTAAATCGCATCAACTAAACAGAAAAGAGCAATGCCCGTCATAAGACTGCATTGCCCCCAGAGTGTAGACAAAGTCGATTTTTACTTTGTCTACACTTTTTTAATGAAATTTGTTATACATAGAAAGTTCTTCAGCCTGATTGAAAACGCTTGTCAGGTGGAAGGCAGTCTAAGTTCGGGACGTCCTGTCCCAACGCCTGCATGACCTGCGTCGTGCAGGCCCGCGCGAAGTCGAGCGAAGACGCGAATAGAACTTAAGTTCATGAGCGGACGAGTGAGACAAGCAACAACGGATGCGAGCGTTTGTCAACAGGCTGAGAGCAATGCCAGTCAAACGACTGCATTGCTCTTTTGTTTTGCCAGCTTTGCCTGTTTTCGTTCCGTCATCACCGCGTTTAACTGCCCACCTAGCATTAAGATAATGGCCGAAAAATACAACCACATCATAAGTACGATGATGCCTCCAATACTGCCATACGTATTCGAATAGCTAGCGAAGTTCCCTACATAATAAGAGAATGCTAGTGAAGTGATAATCCACCCTGCCGTGGCAAATAAAGCACCTGGCATCGCACTTGTTATATGAATCTTTTTATTTGGTACAATCCAATACAATGCTAGAAAAACGGTAAACAATAAAATTGGTGGTAAAATCCAACGTAGATTCTCCCAAATGGTCATGAAGTCCTCTTCCATGCCAAAGTAAGAAAATGCAAGGGATCCGATTTGTTGTCCAAATACAGGTAGTAGGAGAGCAACAACTAGCACACCGATGAGTGCAACTGTAAATACAACAGACATTGCTCTCGCTACAATGAATGACCTTGACTCTTCCACATAATAGGACTGATTTAACGCTTTTGTAATCGCATTCATCCCTTTGGAAGCAGACCAAATGGTTGCTAATGCACCAACTGATAACAAACCACCGTTCCGGTTTCTCAATATGTCTTCAAGTGTGTCATGAATTAGACTATAAACACTATCAGGAGCGTAATCACGAATGAAGAGAAATATTTGGGATTCATCAATATTCAAAAATGGCAACAGCGTCATCATAAAGATTAATAGCGGAAAAAGCGATAACAGGAAAAAGAACGCTAGTTGAGAGCCTAAACCAGTTATATCGACATTTTTAATCCGAATAATTAATTCTTTCCAAAAGCCTTTTGTGGTCGTAACATCAAATCGCTCCATTTCACCTTCTTTTACATCATCGATGAACTTCATGATTTCCGAATCCTTTAGAATCCCACTTTTTTTGCTCTTAGGGTGTAAGCTTTCCTGTTGATGAGTCACTTGTTCTTTCTGGCTCACATCTGGCTCACTCCTTTCAAAGCTTACGACTTTTTTACATCTCCAGTTTCTTTCGTTTCTGTTATGAGCTCTTTATACTCTTCCTTTGAATCGACAAACGCTTCCTTCGTTCCTACTACCAGTTCTTTCACTTGTGGTGTCAGCGTCTTCAACTCGTCTACTTGTGTTTTAATGTATGCTGCGTCTCCAGAAAACTGATCATATAAGGACATATATTTTTCTTTAGTTTGCTGAAATTTTTCTTTTAATACATCCGGGTTACTCGCGTAGAATTTTACTTGGTTCGCCATGTGATTGGAAGTATTCATGACTTGCCTACGCGTACTTTTATCGAACAAACTAACAGCCGCTCCAGTTAATGCCCCAATCAAAATAAATTTACCAAATTTACTATTACCCACTACAAACCCCTCCAATATTGACTTATATGCATATAACATTATACCCGTAGAGAGGAAAAACAAACAATCTTACTGTATTTCAAAAAAAGTGCTTGACTATCGCTCTAAAATTTCGGAATATTATCAATAACAACTATTAAGTATTCTAAGTAGTTTTTCTACTTGATTCAATGAGAGGAGTCGATATAAAATAACTTATCTCGCTGTAACTGTATTGACATAATGAAACGAGGGGGTATTGACAATGGATGCAGTGTACAATTTTCTAGACAAAGCGAGCGGACTTATTTGGGGGCCACCCCTACTAATCCTACTTGTAGGAACCGGTATATTTTTAACTTTCAGATTAGGATTCATTCAACTACGTTTACTACCGTATTCGTTAAAGCAGGTTTTTTCTCGTAAGCACAGTAAAAAAGAGGACGGAGATATCTCTCAATTCCAGGCTTTGATGACCGCGATGGCTGCCACTGTCGGCGTCGGTAACATCGTCGGGGTTGCAACTGCCGTATTTTTAGGAGGTCCTGGGGCAATTTTCTGGATGTGGCTTGCAGGCTTTTTTGGAATGGCGACTAAATATGGTGAGGCCATTCTTGCAGTAAAGTATCGTACAAAGGATGCGAACGGCCAAATGGCTGGTGGTCCGATGTATTACCTTGAGTATGGATTAAAGCAAAAGTGGTTAGGTGTAATTTTCGCAATATTCGGTGCTTTAGCTGCATTTGGAATTGGAAATGGAACTCAATCAAAAGCAGTTGCAGATGTTATGAATAGTACTTTCAATGTACCGCACTTAATAACGGGCATAGCACTCGTTATATTCGGAGCTCTCGTTATTCTCGGTGGTATTAAATCCATCGGAAGGGTTACAGCATTTTTCGTTCCAATTATGGCGCTATTCTATTTCATTGCTGGTGCAATCATCATGATTATGAACATCCATCTCGTACCTGAAGCATTCGGTTTGATTTTCAGTGATGCGTTCTCAGGCGAAGCTGCGGCGGGTGGTGCAATTGGTGCAGTAATCCGATTTGGTGTAGCACGTGGACTATTCTCCAATGAAGCAGGTATGGGATCTGCTCCAATCGCCGCTGCTGCTGCAAAAACTGACATGCCAGGTCGACAAGCACTCATTTCAATGACTCAAGTATTGTTTGATACACTTATTATCTGTTCAATTACAGGCGTAACGATTGTCATGTCAGGTCAATGGAAGAATAAAGACATTGATGCAGGGGCATTGACCGCTGAAGCATTCGGCTCATTCCTAGGTGGAGCAGGTCCAATCATCGTCGCAATCGGATTGGTATTCTTTGCAACATCAACAATTTTAGGGTGGAGTTATTATGGAGAAAAGTGTTTCCAATACTTGTTCCCTAAGAAACAAGCAGTACTCGCATACCGAATCTTTTTCGTAGCATTTATCATCGTCGGTCCACTTGTTTCACTTGATATCGTCTGGTTATTGGCGGATGTTCTTAATGGTCTCATGGCCATTCCGAACTTAATCGGTCTTCTAGGGTTGTCTGGTGTCATAGTGATGGAGACGAAGCGTTTCAAAAAGAAAATCGAAGAAGAGAAAGAAGCAGCAAAGCTTGCACAATCAGCAGCTGTTGACAGCTCGTCTAAATAATGTGATGATTAGTCCGATGCTAATGAAGGGCGGACGAAACTATGGATTTATCAAAACCTACCGAAGAAAATGTTTTGTATATGATTGAAAAGATCAAGGAAAAACTGCGTATGGTCAACGTGGACGCAATGAAAGCGGAACATTTCAACACAGAACAGTACGAAGACTTAGTGTACATGTACGAAATGGTCATGAAGCGCGAGACGATTACTCCGAATGAAATGCAAGCCATTGCTGCGGAACTTGGCTCATTACGTAAATAGTTTTAAAGCCGACGGAAAGGATACAACCCCTCCGTCGGCTTTTATTGTACAGACAAAAAACGTGAAGCGATTGACACACGCTTCACGTTTTGTACTATTCAACTGACGTTCCATCCTTTAACACAAGAGGTTGGATAAGCACTTCCACACGTCGATTTTTACTACGGCCTTCAGCTGTTTCATTTGAAGCAATTGGTTTATTTTCCCCGTAGCCCTTTACACTGAACAGATGCGGATCCAACTGATCCGTTGACACGATTGTTTTTAAGAAATTAATTGCCCGCATCATACTCAATTCCCAGTTTGAAGGGAACTCACTACTATTGATGGGGACATTATCGGTATGACCCGCTACGACAATCTGTCTCGGCTTATCAAAAATCAGCAGCTGTGCTATATCCTTTGCGGTATTGGCATACTCCGGTTTTATCGTTGCTTTGCCTGTTTCAAATAATATGTTATCACGAATTGTAATAAGTAAGCCTTCCTCTGTTAACTTCGTCTCGAACTGATTCTCCAACTCATGTACCGCAATATACTCTTCAAGTTTTTGTTGTGTTGCTTCCAATGATTGTTGATCTTCCAAATAAGAAGAGTTCTCGTTTTCTTCCCCTGCCGAATCTTTTGGAACCGGAACAGCAGTTGGTGATGAACTATCCATCACCCCTGTTCCACCATCAAAGATTTGATTGAACACGGAAGAGATTTGGCTGAACTTCGCTTCATCCAACGAACTGGATGCAAACAATACGATGAACATGGCTAACAATAACGTAAGAAGATCTGCATATGGTAGGAGCCAGGACTCATTCACATGGCCAGAGTCATGATTTTTTTTCTTACGCTTCCTCGACAACCTGGCCCGCCCCCTTCTCACTCGTCACTTTTTCAGCACCGAGCTTTCGACGTTCTTCAAGAGACAAGTAAGATGCAAGCTTTTGTTCAATAACACGTGGTGCTTCACCTTCTAGTACAGATAAGATACCTTCAATCATCATCATTTTTTGGCGTACTTCTTCTTTTGACTTTCGCTGTAACTTGTTGGCAAAAGGGTGCCAGAGTACATACCCTGTAAAAATCCCCAATAATGTCGCAACGAATGCCGCTGAGATGGCATGTCCTAATGCGTCAATATTGTTCATATCTTTTAATGCGGCGATTAGCCCAACAACCGCTCCTAATACCCCGAGTGTCGGGGCATAAGTGCCTGCCTGTGTGAAGATTTGAGCCCCTGCTGTGTGACGTTCTTCCATTGCGTCAACTTCTTCCGTAAGCACATCCCGAATGTAATCGGCATTTTGACCGTCAATCGCTAACCCAAGGCCATTCTTTAAAAAAGGGTCTGCAATATCGTCCGTCTTTGCTTCCAAGGACAGTAAACCTTCCCGTCTTGCGACATCTGCCCAACCTGAAAAGATTTTAATTAACTCTGCGTCTGATGTTAACTGTTGTTCTTTAAAAATCACACCAAATAACTTGGGAACGCGTTTGATTTCCCTCATTGGAAAGGCAATGACGACGGATGCAATCGTTCCTAATACAATGATGAGTAATGCTGCCATATTAAAAAGGGTATCAGGGGTTACACCTTTTAACATCATCCCAACAAACAGCGCAACGATACCAATAACAAGACCAACAACGGTTGATAAATCCATACAAGTACCTCCATGTGTTCCAATCTACTTCTTCTTATTTCGACATTTTCTTACCATTCTTTAGATAGAACGGATAATTAATATGGATTATTTGTCTGAATGATGAATGATTTATTTTGCTTGAACGCATGCACTTTAGTACTATGAATATATACATGTTAAGGAGGTTTCCACTTTGTACTCATTCGAACAAAAGTTAGAAAATTACGCAAGTTTAGTAGTTGAGGTTGGCGCAAACATACAAAAGGATCAAGTACTTTACGTTAGTGCTTCCATTGATGCGCAAGCGCTTGTGAGAAAAATATCAGACAAAGCATATGATGCGGGTGCACGTCAGGTAATCGTTGATTGGGCGGATGACGTGTTGACAAAAATGCGCTATGAAAAAGCCCCTGCGGATTCGTTTTCAGACTTCCCGGAATGGAAAGTAATGGAGCGTGAGCGGTTAGCAGAAGGAGGCGCTGCGTTTGTCAGTATCGTTTCCCAAAGTCCTGATTTGTTAAAAGACATTGATCCATCTCGCATTGCGGATGCTCAAAAAGCGTCAGGACAAGCTCTGAGCAACTATCGGAAAATGCTTCAAGCAGACCGATTCAGCTGGTCAGTCATTGCTGCTCCTTCTCCTGATTGGGCTGCGAAGATGTTCCCTGAATTGCCGCGTGAAGAGCAAGTCCCAGCACTTTGGGAAGCTATTTTCAAAGCGGTCCGTGCAGATGTCGCTGATCCGGTCAACGCTTGGAAAGATCTTGACGCAACACTGAATGACAAAGCTGATCATTTGAATAAAAAAGCGTATCGTAAGCTTCATTACAAAGCACCTGGAACAGATCTCACAATTGAGTTGCCTAAAGGGCATATTTGGTGTGGCGGCGGTAGCGTGAATGTGGACGGAAATCCTTTCATGGCGAACATGCCGACTGAAGAAGTGTTCACGGTCCCACATATGTCAGGTGTAAACGGCTATGTTAAAAACACGAAACCGTTAAGTTACGGTGGCAATATCATTGACGATTTCACGTTAACATTTACGGATGGCAAAATTACGGATGTTTCAGCCGGTCAAGGTGCAGAAGTACTTCAACGTCTTATTGACACGGACGAAGGTGCAAAACGACTTGGAGAAGTTGCCCTCGTCCCTCACGCCTCACCGATTTCAGAATCAGGTCTACTATTTTACAACACATTGTTTGATGAAAATGCGTCTAATCACCTTGCAATCGGAAGCGCATACTCCTTCTGTTTAGAAGGTGGAAAAACGATGTCTTCCAACGAACTTGAAGAACATGGTCTCAATCAGAGTATTACGCATGTCGACTTCATGATTGGTTCAGCTGAAATGGATATTGATGGAATCTTAGAAGACGGAACAGTAGAACCGGTCTTCCGCAACGGGAACTGGGCATTCTGATTTCAGTCACAATTTATGAAAACATATTGAACAAGCCTTTTAATTTTACAAAACTATAGTATAATGGTTGTATAATAATCATTTATTGTAGAGAGGAGTCTTATAATGGGCTTAATGTTCACTACAGTCATAGGATATTCAATTGTCCTTGGCCTCGCTGCTTTATTTACAATGCACTATCTTGGCAAGGCGCTTGATTCTTCGGATGCAGAAAGAATCGATCCAAAGCCGGAAGTAAAATAAAATACCAGCTCCACCAAAAGAGTTGCCACTTGGCAGCTCTTTTATTTATATTGTAAACTTATCTCATTACAAATAGATGGAGGGACTTCCTATGACAATATTATCCGAAATCATTGAATTCAATAAAACATTTGTTGAAGAAAAAGAATATGAGAAATATGCAACGACGAAATTCCCCGACAAACGAATTGTTATTTTAACTTGTATGGATACAAGATTGACGGAGTTATTGCCTAAAGCGATGAACTTGCGTAATGGCGATGCGAAGATTATTAAAAGTGCCGGAGCAATTGTTGCTCACCCGTTTGGCGGAATTATGCGTAGCATCTTAATTGCTGTGTATGAATTACGAGCAGATGAAGTATATATTATTGGCCATCATGACTGTGGCATGAGCTCCATCGATACAGAAAAGACGTTTGGCAATATGATTGAGCGTGGTGTAGATCCAAACATTTTCTCTACATTAAAACACTCTGGCGTTGATTTAGAAGATTGGTTACGCGGTTTTAACGATGTAACAGAAAGCGTAAAAAGCAGCGTAAACCAAGTGCGCAATCACCCGTTAATGGACAAGAAAGTTCCAGTTCACGGTCTTGTTGTTCATCCTGCTACAGGTCAATTGGAGACAATTGTAAACGGGTATGAAGCAAACGAAGACAATTGACTACAAATTTCCCGGGAAATAGACAAAAACCGATTCCTCTAATTGAAGAATCGGTTTTTTATTAATGCAAAGTATTTCCGCCAAGCGGCCTTACCCTTTCAAAAATCTTCCGCTATCATCGCATACATATAATGATCTTCCCATACACCATTGATGTAGAGTAATTGCCGTAGAAGGCCTTCACGGACAAATTCGGCATTTTCCAGTACTTTAACCGACCCTATGTTTCGAGGAGAAACAAAAGCTTCCACACGATGTAAGGACACTGTTTCAAAAGCAAAACGGGTAATGATCCGGACCGCTTCCGTCGCAATTCCTCTTCCTGTCTCCCGTTCGTCAATCGAATACCCGATAAAACCGCTCGAAAAGGGAAGTCTCTTAATGCTGTATAGCGAGATATGACCAATTAGCCTACTCGTCTCCGCGTCGAAAATACCGAAGTTATATTCCCGACGATCCCTCATTTGATAAAGGGATTCCCTAATTTTATCCCTCTGAACTGAAACAGTATAATAACTCGCTTCGTGTCGCGGCTCAAATACTGTCCAATACGCTTTGTTCGCTATGAGGAGATCAGTAAAAGCCCTCGCATCTTCTTCTGTTAATATTCGCAAATAACAAGTGTGCCCTTCAAGCAAAATCAACGCTTCTTCACCTTTCTTTGGAAGCTATTTTCAAAAACTCCTCTACATCTTTTACACATAACGCGACTCCCTTCGCCCAGAAGTCTTCTTTCGTAATGTCTTCTCCTAAATGTTTCATCGCAAGATCCTCAACGGACATGACAGCTGTATCTCGAAGTAGATCGATATACTTCTTCTCAAATCCTTCCCCTTCAGTTAACGCTTTCGCATAAATGCTCAAAGAGAACAAATAACCGAACGTGTATGGGAAATTGTAAAACGGTGTTCCGGTAATATAAAAGTGCAGTTTGGAAGCCCAGAAATGAGGGTGGACCACGTCAAGCGCATCACCGTACGCTTCCTTTTGAGCTTCTTCAGTCAGCTCATTCAGCCGTGCAGCCGATACGACTCCTTCTTTTCGTTCCTCATAAAATCTTGTCTCAAATAAAAAGCGCGCATGTATATTCATAAAGAATGTAGCACTTCTTTTAATTTTATCCTCCAATAACGCAAGTTTTTCATCTTCTGTTTGCGCAGATTTAAGCGCGGCATCCGCCACAATCATTTCTGCAAAAGTCGAAGCCGTTTCAGCAACGCCCATTGCATATTGACGATTCAAATAATGGACTGGGCGCAATGCATAGGAGTGAAATGCATGACCGAGTTCATGTGCAAGTGTTGCGACGTTAGACATGGAACCACTGTATGTCATGAAGATCCTTGATTGCTGTGAAGCTGGCATACCGGTACAAAAGCCGCCTGGTCGTTTGTTTGGACGGTCTTCCGCCTCAATCCATCCTTCTTCAAACGCTTGTCTAGAAAATGCTTCGAGTTCAGGTCCAAACTTTCCGAAATGCGCTAATATGAAGGCAGCACCTTCCTGGTAGGACATTTTTGTCGTTTGAGAAGTGATCGGAGCATTTAAATCATACCAATTCATCTTTTCAGCGCCAATCATTTTCGCTTTTGTAGTTAAGTAATCGATGAATGGTTGTTTATTCGCTTGAATCGCTCCCCACATCGCGTCAAGCGTTTCTTGGCTCATTCGATTGCGCATGAGCGGTTCTTGTAGGACAGAATCCCATCCACGCTTGTTGTATACGGCTAAACGAAATCCTGCGAGGTGATTAAGAGCTGAAGCAAAGAAGTCTTCTTTTTCTTTCCATGCAGCTTCAAGTTTCTCGAATACTTCTTTCCGGACAGCAGCATCTGGATGAGACGCCAAGTTGTTAGCCTGTCCTACAGATAATTTCTTCGTCATACCATCAACAGTCATTTCAATTTCCATATCACCAACAAGTTGGTTATATAGCTGTCCCCATGCTTGGTAACCATCTACACTCAATGATGTAATAAGGCTCTCTTCAGCTTCAGAAAGTTGAAGTTGAACATTTTCCCGCCATTCATTTAAAACAAAAGTAAATTGGGAGAGCTCTTTCGTTTCCAACAACGCTCCCCATACATCTTCTTCCGTTTTTGCGATCGTTTGTTCAACCTTTAGTCGAACAGTCGAAAACCGAGCTTGGATTGTACTCACATCTGATTGAAGCAATAACGCTTGCTTGTCTTTTGTATTTGCTGCAACAAAACAGCCAATCACTGCAGATGCTTCTCTAAGATTAAGCGCTGTCGCTGTTATGCTTTCTAGTAAGTCATGTACTTCTTTTGCATCTTCTACTTTCGTTGGTACAGAAAATGCCTCAATACGGTTTTCAAGTGCGACAATTTGCGTTTTCACCTTTTCCAAATGTTCGTTTAGCTCAGGTGAATGGCTTCCCCCTTTAAAAAACACATCTAAATCCCATACTTCACTGTACAGTTTTGTCGTCATGTTCATCCCCCTCGTTGTTTGGAAAATTGCTATAAAAACCTGTATTAATTATAGCACGAATTTTCGGTATACGAAATATTTGATTTGTGACGGAAACTTCATACTTTCATTCGCATGTAGGGCTTTTCCTATGTATACTGTTCATGGGAGGATTTTATTATGTCTAGAATGATCTTGATGGCTCTTTCACTTCTGACGGTCATCGTTACGAATATAGCCGCTAGTTTTTTCACCCTCAATCATCAAACAACCGTTGAAATTGTTAACCGTTTGCCTGTGCTCTTTAATCCTGCAAATTATGTTTTTATTATATGGATTGTCATCTTCATTTTGTTGTTCATGTGGATAGTAAATTTCAATAAGATCACCGAGCAAATGAGCAACAAACATAAAAATCGAATCACTTTCCTGTTCGTAGTGAGCTGTGCGTTAAATACAATTTGGCTGTTCCTATGGCATTACAGCTTGTTCAACTGGGCAGTTATAACTGAACTCGCTCTTCTCGGTGTCGTACTTACCTATTATTTTACGTTTCCGAAGAAAGAAAATCGTTTGTATGGAAGAGTACCTTTTAGTATCCTTACGGGCTGGGTATTCATCTCCTCCATTTCTAACATCAGTTACACACTCATGTATCATGAATGGGAAGGTTTCGGTCTAAGCGATCCTTTATGGACAGTCTTTTACTTAACGATTTCCACTGCGTTCGCTTTACATTTTATGTACCATCACCGGGATTATGTGATGAATCTTGTTTTTGTTTGGACATTCATTGGCATTGCGATTCGAAACGGGATTGAAGAGTTGTTCATTACTTCTGCTGCACTCTTTTTGACTGCAGTCATCATTACATGCATGTTTCTTTTTTCAGGCAAAGGTGTACAAAAAAAATAGAGCAAAGTGCACACTACATGCACTTGCTCTATTTTAATTTCTTTGAATCAACCGTGGGGCGGATGTGAATAACAACACTGCTACAATTGCACATAACACTATGGAAGGAATCATATAAGAAGCATTGTATCCTAAAGAGTACAGCCAAGCCGGTTGGTCACCTGCATATTCCGCGAAGAACACCATTCCACCGATAAAATGTGCTAAAAAGCGCAATGATCCACCTAAAACGCTTCCTACAATAATGGCCGTTGCCATGGAACCTTTTTTACCTTCCGCTTTACTTTTCAGAAGCCATCTAAGTGTTACTGCCGCCAAACCGACAACCGTATACGCGATGAAATAATCCAACGCACCTTGTACAGGGTGAATAATGTAACCGCCGATGACTGCTTGGAGTAAACCGGAAATCAATCCCGTTAATAAACCTCCACTAAGGCCCCAACGGAATGCCATTAAGATAATTGGCAGCATCGATAAGGTGACGGAACCACCTTGAGGCATTTTAAATACTGTTAAGTTATCCAAAACAAATGACATTGCCCCTAATATTGCTACTTCCAATAAAAACTGCAAACGACTACGATCCAATTCGAATTCCTCCTCTTTTGTTTTCGGAGGGATACGGAAGAAAAGTCAACGTGTCAACAAAGACGTATGACCAGATTCTGTATTATACTTTACATAAAGCTCATCACTCACTAAACTTATGTAACAAAAAACGACATCCCGGATAGAACCGAGACATCGTATCGTATATGTCAGTTTCCATCCACATCCCTACGCAAGTATGAACTTACAGGTTCGAAGGGTCAGGACATCCGTCCAATCTCAGCCAAGTCGGCACCCCTTGTGGTCGTGTAATTCAATTGTCGTTACCATTGTATATGGTACAGTACATATAAGCAAGATGATTTTAAAAACTTCTTCTATTTATCAGGAGGTACACATGTCGAATAACAAAATCTTATCCGCCTTATGCTATTTCAGTATTTTCTTTTCCCCTCTTCTACTGCCCGCAATTGTCTTCTTCATTACGGACGATGCGGAAGTGAAAGGTCATGCAAAACGATCGCTCATTTCACATCTCGCACCTGTTGTATTGCTCATTGCAGGTTTTATATTGTTTACTTTTTCAATGGTTTCCTATGAGTCTCGATTAACGACGATGATGAATGGACAATTTGATTTCTGGGGGCTAGCCCCATTCTTATTCATGCTCATCTATGGCTTATTATTTTTAGTTGTTGTTATCTGGAATGTGTACCAAGGGGTTAAAGTGCTAAAATGACCGATAGTATTTTCAGCAAGCCCGCACCCCTCTTCACGAATGGAATTATGATATAGTAAAATGGAAAAGTACGTTTTGAGAAGGGACCTGTAAATAATGATTGTTAAAACAAATGAAGAAATTGAAGCGTTGAAAAAAATCGGACGAATGGTCGCTGAAATTCGCGAAGCGATGAAAGAAGCGGCCGTCCCTGGAATTTCAACAAAAGAACTTGACGAACTCGGTGGACGTCTATTTGCTGAGCGTGGTGCCGTTTCTGCCCCAATCGACCAATATGATTTCCCTGGCTATACATGTATTAGTGTCAACCATGAGGTAGCACACGGCATTCCAGGATCAACCGTTCTACAAGACGGAGATCTTGTCAATATTGATGTGTCTGGTTCATATGAAGGATTCTTTGCGGACACAGGCATTTCATTCGTCGTCGGTACACCTGACGAGAAAAAGCAAAAACTTTGTGACGTTGCCAAATTGGCATTTGATCGTGCAATGACAAAAGTGAAAGCCGGCTCAAAATTGAACCAGATCGGGAAAGCAGTCGAACGCGAAGCGAAAGAACACGGATTCGCCGTCATCCGGAATTTGACGGGCCACGGCATCGGTACTTCATTGCACGAAGAACCACAGCACATCCTCAACTATTATGACGCTTGGGATAAAACATTAATGGTCGATGGTATGGTATTGGCGGTAGAACCATTCGTATCCGAAAAAGCGGAAAACATAGTTGAATTAGGCGATGGATGGACATTTGTCACACCGGATAAATCCCTTGTCGCCCAAATTGAACATACGATTATCGTAACAAAAGACAAACCCATTATCTTGACACAACTGTAAAGAATTACAAAAGAGGCTGGGACAAATCTCTAAATAGACCGTTCCTCTGCGCACCAAAAGGCACGCTTTCCGCGGGGCGCGCTTGAGCCAATCGAACAACAAAGAGTTCGATTTGCCGTATTTCTGCGTACTTTGCAGAAATTAAGGCATCCTTGCTCCCAACGCTTCGCTTATGCTCGCAAAAGCCGTTCTACGTGACGGCTTTTCCTGCGGGGTCTCAACATTCGCGCTACAATCCCGCAGGAGTCGGCCTTTTTCCGCTCCGACTCACTCAAGAATTTGAAAAGAAACATTGGAAAAATATAAAAAAACTGCATGACGGCGAATTAGCCATCATGCAGTTTTTTTATGGTATGTCCCAGCCTTTTTTTCTTATTTCTTTTTTGGTTGGCTCTTCTTTGCATCTTTCTTATTCGAATCTTTTTGGCCACTGACTGTCTTTGAATTTCCTTCGGTCAATTTACCTTTAAACCACACTTTTTGTACAGGTTTGAATGGCTTTGCCAATTTCTTATAAGTCCGTTCTTCATGATAGGATAATAAGGTGAGTACTTCGCCATCTTCTCCCGCTCTTCCCGTTCTACCTGATCTGTGTACATATTGTTCTGTCGTATGCGGCACATCCACATGGATGACGTGTGTCAATCCTTGGATATCCAATCCTCTAGCCGCGAGATCAGTGGCGATTAGGATTCGGATTTCTCCTTTCCGGAAGTCCTCCAACGTTTGCTGGCGTTCAAATTTTGTCATGGACGAATACAAAACAGCAATTGGCGCGTTATTGTACTGCAATTTCATTTCCTTCATACGTAGTTGGTCGACATTGTTCATGAATGCGAGCGCTCGAATAGCTGGCAAATGCGACAAGCCGCGGAGAAGGTCTGTCTTATCTCTCGCTTCTGTCTTTACGAATGAATGCACCACTTTGCCTGAAGATGGCATATCTTCAAGTGATACTTTTAAACGGATCGGGTTGTCCATCATCTGTTGGGCAACTCGTTCGATTTCGTCCGTAATCGTTGCAGAAACAACGACAACTTGACGATCTTCATGTGCCCCGTCGATTAAATTTTTCACAATGACACGGTACTCTCGTGCTAGTAGTTGATCACCTTCATCTAGTACGATATAGCGAATATCGTGCAATTTTAGGCGTTTCGCTTTGACAAGTTCCACTAAGCGGCCAGGTGTACCGACAACGATTGTCGGTTTTTTCTTTAACTTTTCGATCTGACGTTGCATATTCGCTCCACCAATCAGCTGGGTAACTGTAATGTCAGTCCCTTCCACCCACTCGCGTATGACATTCACAATTTGCATGGATAACTCTTGAGATGGCGCCATGATTAGTGCTTGCGTTTGCTGTTTCTTCCCATCTACTCGTTGTAAAATCGGTAGGACATACGCTAACGTTTTTCCTGTTCCTGTAGGAGATTCCGCAACAACATCTTTGCCAGAAAGCATTTCAGGTATCATTTGTGCTTGAATTGGTGTTTCGCTATCAAATTGCCATTTATCTTTTAGTACATCGTCCATTTTATCCAAGAAGGACATATACATCCCTACTTTCCATTATTCCTTATTTAATAATGGACTGGTTTCTATTTCATTTCAACTATTTTCATCAATAAGGCTTACGTCTTGCAAGAGTTGCTTGTTCAAAAGCGTATGCATAGCCGATTAATGCTGGTTCTGAAAAGGCTTTTCCACAAAATGTGATTCCAAACGGTTCACCGTCAATTGTAAAATCAGCCGGCACTGTAATTGCCGGATATCCCGCTGCTGCACTGAAACTGCACCCATGATCTTGCGGGAAAACGAGCGCGTCAATTCGTTGCTCCTTAAAAGCACGATTGAGCGCCACCTCGCCAGCTAAGTGCCTATTTCGTAATAATGCTTCAATATACTCCGGTTCCGTTAGTGTTCCACTTGTCCGTTCCACTTTTTCCAATAACACTTGTCCATACTTGAGCGTTTCTTCTGGGTGCTCTTTATTGAACTCGATAAGATCACCTAGATGACGGATTGGATTTGTCGGTGATGAAGTGCCCAAGTATTCATTAAGAGCAGCTTTGAATTCGTACAGCAAGACATTATACCCTAAATCATCTTCCATCGTACCGAGCTCTATATCGTCCACTATTTCTGCACCGAGCTTCTGGATTGCCCTTAACGCTTCACGAAATTGCGCTTCCCGTTCACTCGAAATCTCTCGAGTAAAGATTGAACGTGCGACCCCAATCCTTTTCCCGATTAGAGCATCTTTATCCAATCGCGCTAACCAATCAATTCCTACAAACCGAGTTGCACTTTTGGTAACCGAATCGGCCTCATCTTGCCCAATCATCAAGCTGAAAGTGATTGTTGCGTCTTCCACTGTTCTCGCAAGTGGTCCGGGCGTATCTTGTGTAATGGATAAAGGTATAATCCCTGTTCTACTAATCGCTCCAACAGTCGGCTTTATACCCACTAAGGAATTCTGAACAGCAGGATTGATGATCGATCCTGTCGTCTCCGTGCCGATAGAAACAGCGGTCAAATTTGCTGCCACAGCTGCCGCCGCTCCCGAGCTTGAACCGCCAACATCAAATAAACCGTATGGGTTATTCACCTGTCCTCCACGTGAGCTCCAACCGTTTTTCATCTTATCAGACATGAAATTTGCCCACTCAGTCATATTACTTTTTCCAAGAATGACAGCTCCTGCTTCACGTAACTTTTGAACGAGGAACGCATCCTGCTGTGCATAATGGTGTTGCAAGGCAATTGAACCACAACTCGTGTGCATGCAATCCGCTGTATCCATATTATCTTTTAAAAGCACAGGAATACCGTGCAACAGTGAGCGCACTTTCCCATTTCGACGTTCTTCATCCAAACCTTTCGCAATTTGGAGCGCATGCGGATTCACTTCAAGAACTGCATGGATATTTGGGTCTTTTTCTGCGATTGCCGCGAGATACATCATGACCAAATCTTCAGCACAAAGTTCGCCAGCATCCATTTTGTGTTGCATGTCTCGTATCGTCGCTTCTTCTAGCCATTCTTTTTGAAGTGCTTTCAAATAATCGTTCAATCGAATCCCCCCAGATGCATTCGTCCTGTCGTATATGTTGTAAACTGTTTCATTAATTCATAATAGGAAAGCTCATATAATTGTTTGCCATGGATTTTATAGATGCCGTCATTGACAAGTTGTTCAATAATCTTATTTCGTTTGTCATCCAATTGAGGATACTCTACTTTTCTCATGTTGTTTTCCTCCTATATCTTCCCCCTATCTATTCCACTTTACGAAGCTCCATAAACACTTTCATACGAGGAAGTAATTGTTGAAAAACCGCCTATTTTGCAACTCAGTTCCCGAACATAAAAAAGATGAGAACTCGTTAACAATCAACGAATTCCCATCTATAGTCAGTGACGAACTTCCCTATCCTCACCAATTATTATTTTTATATTTTCGATAATAATTCACTTGCCGCATGAAGAGGTATAGTTTACGTTTCAAATGCTCGTCCCTCTTATAAAAGAGTGGATTTGCATACTTACCTGCCCGTAACAATTGCTTGATTTCTTGACGGATTTTTTCATTTCCTACGAATTTCTTTAAGACGATTTTCGGAACAACCGTAAAGAGGAACTTCTCGTCAAGCAAAGTCAATGGCTTTTCCACTTTATAGATAAGATCGTCAACAAAATTCTTCGCCATATTGTGTCCGCAAGATGTAATGTAATAACTTGAGCGACCTTGACGGATGTTCACTTCAAATACTTTAAACTTCCCGTCACGATGATCATATTTCAAATCAAAGTTCGCATACCCCACATAATTTAACGCTTCTAAAAACCCTTTGAGCTTTAACATCATCTCTTCGTTGTAGCGCGTAATGACAGCTGTATAATTACCGATTGCCGTCACGGTATGCTCCTGCAAAACGACTTGACCAAAAGTAATTAACTCGGTATTCCCTTTACTATTCACGTAAAATACTGAATCCCACATGTATGTATCGTCACCAGGAATGAAGTCTTGAATGATTAAGTCATCCGTGTAACCACTTCTCTTAATCGTCTCGATAACAGAATTGATTTCTTCATATGAATTGACTTTGTACACCTTTTGCATGCCTTCAAATGGGTGTTTGTAATACTGAACTCCATTACTCGGCTTAATAATGACGGGAAACCTCACTTCATCAGCGAACGGTTCCGTAGACAAGCAAGAATAAAAGTACGTTGCCGGTGTATCAATTCCGTGTTCTGCACATAATTCATAAAAATTCTTTTTCACGAGCAAGTTGTTCATTAACGGCTCATCAATATAATTGAACACAAAATCATCTTGTAACGCTTCACGGTTTTCAATGATCAACCGTACATACAAGTCGTTCGTACCGACTAACAGCAACTGCTTATCAGGGGTTTTATACTTCTTAGCCACTTCTTTCAGGAAACTTGCAAACACATCACGCTCGCCTAACTTTGCATTCAGTTCAATCGCTCCAGGGATTGTGCTCAATGTTGTAAACGAAAGCGGTTCTTTTCCAACAAGTATCGGGTTGATGCCATATGCTTCATGAAAAGATATAGCCATGTTGTATGCATTAATATCTGTTCCGACGATAATCGGGATGAATGGGTGATTTTCCATGATTTCCTCCAAAACCTTTTCTCATACTTAGTGTAGAGTTCCTGTTTTTCGATGTCAATAAACCTGATGTATTGTTCAATTTCAGCAGCGCAATGAATGCCCAAACACCCTAGTGCGCATATCACTCTTGCACAAGATAAATCGGGTCATTGGTTGGCCAATTAGAGAAATCCGTAATGACGCCATCCACACCATATTTATGGGCTTTAGCTAAAAGCCTTTTGTCCTTTTTGGACCATACGAGCACTTTTCCACCTTGGGCATGGATTTTATCAACCATTCTTTTGTTTATAAATGAAACATTAAAATTGATAAATGTTGCAAATGAGGTAAGGTCCTCAATACTTTTTGCAGACAAAAATGAATCCGTCGGACGAATCAGTACACCCACTTGCAAGTCCGGCAACAGCTCATGCATTTTTCTCATCGATTCAACATCAAAAGATTGAAGTATAATCGAGCTGACATCTTCATATCCCAACAGTAACGTGGCGACTTTCTCTTCTATACCTGGATATGCCTGCGGATTTTTCAATTCAATTAATAAACCGACTTGATGGTAAAACTCCTCTAACAATTCATCTAGCGTCATAATTGACTCGCCAGCAAACTCTTTACTATATGTACTCCCAACATCTAATTGACGTAATTCAGCCAATGTAAAATCACTTATGTAACCGCTTGCATTTGTCGTGCGATCAACCCGATCATCATGCATGATAACCAGTTCACCATCTTTCGATAAATGAACATCACACTCTAAAAAGTCTGCCTGAAGTTCGACACCTTTCGCAAAAGCGGCACGTGTATTTTCTGGCGCGACACTCGAAGCGCCTCGATGTGCAAAGCTCAGCATATCTGGCATATGGACCTTTTTATCTTGCTGATTATAACCCGTGAGAAACAAAAGGCATGAACCGACTATTACGATAACCAAGACAGCATATTTCCTCATATACATCCCCTCAATTCCCCAATTTCTGTATAAAATCCGAATTATCTATAAATTATTTTAACACAGAAACATAGTCTTGAATACCCTCTACTTATCTATATGCAATTTGTCATAAAGATATTTCCGCATATTCCTTAATAAATAGTATTTTATTATATTTTTTAAACTACTCAACAGTAACTAGCTTATCGAAAAGATGATTATATCAACATTCTATGAAATAAAGTTGTATGCGCTTTCACGAAAAAACATTATACAAATCATCAAAATACTATTTACAAATCATTTTTACGCGTGATATATTGTATATCAATTCAGAGGAAGCTAGTGAAAGAGCACCTTTCCACCGCTTTTTATCTGAAAATTATTTGTTTTTATAGAATTAGGAGGTTATCATATGTTAAGCAACCCTATCATTGCTACGACATTATTATTCGCACTCATCGCACTTGGGGAATGGCTTTCTATCCTATCCAAAGCAAGGATCCCAATGCTTCTTACAGCAATGGTCGGCTTCCTAGTTCTCGTCTGGACTGGAATTTTCCCAAATGATATTCTCGATAAATCGCATTTCCCCGCTTTAGGAGCAATTCTCATCGGGCCAGCTATTTTACACATGGGGACAATGATTCCATTTTCGTTGTTAAAAAGCCAATTAAAAGCCGTAATGATTGCGTTAGGTGGCGTCATTTTTGCAGGAGTGCTCATTTTACTCATTGTTCCTCTCATCTTCGATTATCCAACTGCTGTAGCAGGTGTTGGTCCAATCAGCGGTGGAATTATCGCTTTGATCATCACTTCCGATAAATTGACTGAACTTGGAATGACAAGTTTAATTGTAATTCCTGCACTCATCGTTGCCTTTCAAGGCGTAATGGGCATGCCGTTAGCGTTGAATTTTATGCGCAAATACGCACTTGTCATGCAAAAAGGTATGGATAACGGAAGCTTTACTCCTAGTCAGACAGATGCAGACGAACAAGATGCAGAGAAAAAAGACTCTACAAAGAAAAAATTCAAATCAACCACGACACTTAAACTGTTTTATGTATTTCTAGGAGCTTCCATTGGCGTTGCACTTGGCACTGTAACACCCATTCACTATAGTTTGTGGTGTCTCGCAATTGGGATTATTGGATTAAAAGTAGGTTTGTTAGAACCAAAAATGTTGGAAAAAGCGAATTCATTCACCATTACAATGATTGGGATCGTATTCGTCGTCATCGGAACAATGGGCGGCGTCACACCTTCTCAAGTACTTAGTAATTTACCAAGCATTTTGCTTATCCTTGTTATTGGAACTGTCGGTATGGTCATCGGAGGATATGTCATGTCAAAACTGATGAAATGGCATCCATACAAAGGAATTCCTGTTGCGTTAACTGCACTATTCGGTTTTCCAGGGGATTATATCCTTTGCGAAGAAGTAAGCCGGAGCATCGCTCGGAACGAAGAAGAAGAAAAAATCATTTTTAATGAATTACTAGCTCCGATGTTAATTGGTGGGTTTACAACGGTGACTGTTGCCTCTGTTGTCATTGCAGGGCTATTGATTCAAACGCTATAATGGAGGGATATGAATGAAACAAACAATTATTCGAAACGGATTACTCATTGACGGCAATGGGGGTGAGCCTAAACAACATCACATAGTGGTTATTGAGGGCAATACAATTCGATACGTTGGTGAAGAGGCGTCGTTTCAAGCGACGGGTGAAGAGGTTATCATTGATGCGCAAGGAGGAGCAATTCTTCCAGGGTTCATCGACACACACGTTCATATGATGATGGAATTTTCACCGATTGCAGAACGGTTAGCGACCCCTTTCTCGTACATGTATTACAAAGCTGCACAGTACTTGAAAGCAACTTTAGATGCAGGCGTAACCTCTGTTCGTGATGCACTCGGTACGGATTTAGGCGTGAAAAAAGCAGTTGATGACGGTTTGATTCCTGGACCGCGATTACAACTAAGCATTAACGCACTCACCATTACCGGTGGACATGGAGACGGCTACACAGTTTCCGGGAATACGTTAGATATTTTACCTTCCAATTATCCAGGAATGCCACACGGTCTTTGCGACGGAGTGGAAGAAGTGCGGAAAAAGACACGTGAAATGCTCCGTGCAGGTGCAGAAGTCATTAAAGTCCATGCAACAGGCGGTGTGTTAAGCGCAACAGATCATCCAGAATTCACGCAATTCTCTTTGGAGGAATTAAAAGTCATCGTAGAAGAGGGCCAGTTTAGAAAAGGCGTGAAAGTAATGGCGCATGCACAAGGTGCGGAAGGCATTAAAAATGCGGTCCGAGCTGGCGTGCATTCCATCGAACATGGAATTTTCATTGACGATGAAGCGATTGAATTGATGTTGGAAAACGGAACATTCCTTGTCCCTACATTACTTGCACCCGTTGCGGTGTTAGAAACAGCAGCACAAACCGGCATGCCAGATACAGCTGTTCAAAAGTCTAAAGAAGTTATTCAGCATCATGTAGAAAGCTTTAGAAAAGCGTATAATGCGGGTGTGAAAATTGCGATGGGTACCGATGCTGGTGTGATGAAACACGGAACAAACCTACGGGAACTTGGCTTAATGGTCGATGCAGGCATGACACCAATGGATGCGATTATCACTTCGACAAAAAGCGCTGCAGAGTGCTTAGGTTGGGAACAGCAAGTCGGAACACTTGAAACAGGTAAATTAGCTGACATCATTGTTGTAAAAGGCAATCCACTTGAAAATATCCACTCATTAAGTAATAACGATTTGATTCAACTTGTCATGAAGGACGGCAAAGTAGAAAAAAGTTTATTATAAAAAATGGCCATTAAGGAGAGGTTCCTTAGTGGCCATTTTTTAAACTTGGATTTGCAAAGCTTGTTGCAAAGAACTGTACGTTTGAATAGCGGTAAAATCCAATCCTAACTGTACACTCGTTTGAGCAATTTCAGGACGAATTCCTGTCAATGTCGATTCAATTCCAAGCAAGTCTACAATTTGCGTCAATTGATAAATGTGGTTTGCAACCATCGTATCAATTAATGTAACACCTGACAAATCAATATATAAGTGCTCGACATCCAATTCAACACATTTACGAGGTACATAATCCAGAATTGATTGTACCCGGGTCGTATCCACGTCACCAATAATTGGTAAGACACCAATTCTGTTCGTTAACTTGATAACCGGGGCATTCAATTCTTCAATCAAACTTTGCTGCGCAGTCAGCCTTGAATGCATGAGCTCATCGTATTTCTTTGAAAACTCAATCATCAATTCATCAAATGCAAGATTGATTGCGTTGCTCCAATACATAATATCTGAGCGAAGGATCTGTTCACCTTCTCGATCGACAAATTCATTTACATAATTCCAAAAGATATGGCGGACTTTACTCAGCGCTTCCTGCACTTCGTAAATAGGCGTCCGACTGATGACTCTACTATGCGCAACATGAATCGCCCAGCTTTTCTTGTTTTCATCAAATGTTTCTCGACTCGTCAACAAGCTGCTTGCAATCGTAATATTCGTCCATTTGTTTTGTTCCCGCAGCATCTTTTCAGTTTCGTCACCAGCATCTTTTGAATAGATCGACCCTTTAATCGGCTTGCGCGCGGCTAACCACTCATCCGTTATTCCATTGATGTGTGCATGTAAAAAATCAAACAATTTCTGTGTGTTTTCTGACACCAAATCCCCTCCTCCGTACTACCACAAACATCGTTATTTTGTATTGTACCATATAAAAAGGATAAAAACGGATATCCCATGTTGGAATATCCGTTCAATCTCTATTAATTCAGGACTTTAATTTTCACTTTTTTTACGCCCCACTCCATTGCACTTTCATACGATGGAATAAAAACATCAATTTTATTTCCTTTGATTGCACCACCTACATCACCAGCAATTGCTTCTCCATAGCCCTCAACCCACACTTTCGTACCTAAAGGAATGATGGATGGATCGACGGCAATTACTTTCTGATTTGGATTAGAGCGTAAATCAATACCAGTGGCTGTCGTTCCCGAACATCCCGTGCAATATGCAGTATAGGCGGTCGCAGTAACGGTCATTTCTTTCCCTTCAGTAGCAGGTGGATTCGCAGCAACTTGTTTAGCAACAGGTTGCTTTTGGACAGGTTTAGGAACAGTAGAAGCAACCGTCACCGCCTTCTTCTCTGGCACCTTGAGGTTATCCTCTACGCCTTCATCGGAAATGACAAGTTCATCTCCCGGATGTATTAATTCACTCGTCAATCCATTCATACTCATTAACGTTTCTAATGGAATGCCATGATTCAAGGCAATCCGATACAGATTATCCCCATTCTCCACAACATATGTGATTGGTTCCGGCTTGAGCAGTTCCAACGGTGGATAAAGATGAGGCATCGTTCCAATCATTTCCTTATCAAACGGAACCTCTTTTATAACAGTATTCTCTACATATTCTTCTATCGGGGATAGTTGTTCAAAAATCACTTCCATCATACTTCTCTCTGAATCATCCATGTCAATAACTGCGGCATGTGTACTCATACTATATGAGAACAACAAAACTGCTGTAGCGATTAGTAACTTCCTTTTCATAAACAAGTATTGCTCCTCTCTTACAATTTCTCACAGTATTGTCCAAAAACTTTCAAAATCAAACATCAACTACACAAAAAGAGACAGATCTTTCAAAAACAATTGGCAATCTGTCAGTGTAAGAGAGTCAATTGAGGTTTACATTACACAAGAAAGGGCAAAGTAGTAAAAACGATGAGCCGAGGTGCATTTGTAATGAAAATTGGAAAGTTGATAAAAACAGCCATTAAATGGGCACCTGTTGTTTATCCATTTGTGCGCAAATTCATGTCAAAAAAGAATCAATCGAGACTCCCACTTAACAAACGATCATAACGCAAAAGTTGGGACAAATTTCAAAAAGCATGAAGGACATTTCACCTTCATGCTTTTTATATTGTCGGATTCTGTATGGCACGGCATCTTCGCATAAGATTTTACACATATGTGAATACTAGTTATGACGAATAGGGAGGTCATGCAAATGAGCGCGGATGGTAACCGCAATGATGTGAAAGACTCAACGTACAATAAACTGTTGTATTTGGAACATCCCGAGAAAATCGCTTCTAATCGAATGAGTTTATTTGATATGCATGAAGATATGCAAACTGTCGATACAATTCATTTGGATAATATGAAGGAAGATTTACGGAAAGAGCGTATCCACAAAAACCCGCGTCCCTGACAGTCAATTAAAAGCCGGCATATGCCGGCTTTTTTCATATTGGGCAAATTTCGTATACCCTTCTCCCCAACTGCATTCCCAAAAAACTCACTCCATACTACTAATCATAAAAACATTAATATAAAAATAACCAACCACATTTTACTAACATGGGTGTTTTTAACTATTTCTTAAAAAACGCAAAGGATACTCTGGATATCACGCTATAAAAGACACGTATAGAACCCTTATTGCATAAGCATTTAACGAACAACACAGCAATTCACCTTCTGCAAGAACATACAGCTAAACTCCTGCTAAAAATCATTACCCCTAGTAACATACTATCAATTTTGTAATAATACACAAATTCAATCTTTTATTAATGTTTTATATATGTATAATTAAAGCTAGACAACTAGACAAGCTACTTTAAACACCATCGAGAACCTGCGCAAATTTCAGGAGAGGAGAGAAGGTGTTTTTTCTATCTCAAAGGGGTGGGTTCTAACAAAAAAAGGGAGGAAGAAAATTGAAGAATCGCAGACGAATAAGGCTATTTAGTGTTATCGCTACATTTCTAATGGTATTTTCGTTGATGTCACCTGGATTTGCTGCTAGCACTTCAAAAGTGAATAAGCAAATACATCATGCAATGAAAGACTCAAATGCCCTTGCACAAAACAAAGTAAGCGATCGACTCCTTCAAAGTTTTAAAGACGAAGAAATGGTTACGTTTCTCGTCAAATTCAAAGAACAAGCAGATTCAGAAAAAATTGCATCTGCAGCAAAAGAACAAGCAAGCAAACAAAAACTAACTGGCAAACAATCGGTCTTACTGACAAGATCTGCTGTCGTTTCTGAATTGAAAGCTACTTCATTGGAATCACAGCAAAATGTTTTACAATTTCTTGAAGCAGAAGTTGAAGCAGGAAATGCAAAAGACCTTACATCTTACTATATCGTTAACGGTTTGGCAGTAACCGCAACGAAAGACATTGCTGAGAAGGTTGCAACTTTCGCAGAAGTTGAAAAAATACTTCCAAACGAAACACGTCAACTTTTCACAACGAAAACTGAAAATGCAACGACTCCTACTTCGGGCATCGCAAACGTAGAATGGAACGTTGAGCGAGTCAATGCACCACAAGTTTGGGGTATGGGCATTGATGGTTCTGGCACAGTTGTCGCAAGTATCGATACAGGGGTTCAATGGGATCACCCTGCACTTAAAGAAAAATATCGCGGGTATAATGCAGCAACAGGTGAAGTGAATCATGACTTCAACTGGTTCGACGCCACCGCAGGACGTTCGGCTGCGTATGACGATCATGGGCACGGAACGCATGTAACGGGCACAATGGTAGGTAGCGAGCCAAATGGTTCAAACCAAGTCGGAGTAGCTCCTGGTGCGAAATGGATTGCAGTAAAAGCATTTACAGCCAATGGTGGAACTGATACTGATCTATTAGCAGCAGCGCAATGGATCCTCGCTCCAACTGATGCAAATGGAAATGCACGTGTCGATTTAGCACCTGACGTTGTTAACAACTCATGGGGTGGCGGACGTGGCTTGGATGAATGGTACCGTGACGTTGTGAGAAACTGGCGTGCAGCGGAAATCTTCCCAGAATTCTCTGCAGGGAACACTACTTTATCCAACCCAGGTGGCCCAGGATCAGTTGCAAATCCAGCAAACTATCCAGAGTCTTTTGCTACGGGTGCAACTGACATTAATAATAAGGTAGGTAGCTTCTCATTACGTGGTCCATCACCTTACGGGGAGATTAAACCCGATATTTCTGCTCCAGGCGTAAACATTCGTTCTTCTGTTCCGGGTGGCGGCTATGAAGGTGGATGGAATGGTACGTCGATGGCCGGGCCAGCTGTATCGGCAGTCGCAGCGATGCTTCGCCAAGTGAACGCGAATATTTCTGTTGATGAAATGGAGCAAGTATTACTAAATACTGCAACAGCGCTTACAGACAACGAATATCCGACTTCTCCAAACCACGGCTATGGTTACGGACTTGTCGATGCTTATGAAGCAGTTTCTTCTATTGTGACAGGACTTGGTACGTTAGAAGGACAAGTGACAATCCAAGGGAATGATAGCGAACCACCAACATTCGATCACACTGCCCCTGTTGAAACGTATGAAGGTATGGATTTACAGCTATCCATTCAAGTTGCAGATAATGTAAGCGTATCTTCAGTAATGATGCATTACTTGGATGGAAACGGTCAATGGGCTGCACTAGAGGCCGTTCGTTCTTCTGGTGATTATCTAGCTGGTCAATACAACGTTACAGTTCCGGGAGATAAAATCTCTGGCAGTGAATTTATCTACAAATGGACGATCAATGATTTTGGTAATAACGAAGTAACTAGCCCTGAGTATACTGTCCAAGTAAAAGCTGGTATTACAACTGGTTACTTTGAAGACTTCGAACAAACACCAAATGGCTGGGTATCTTTCGGAGACATGAACAGCTGGCAATGGGGCGTTCCGACTTCTGGACCTGGCAATGCTGCATCTGGAGAAAAAGTATACGCCACGAACCTCGCTGGGAATTACGATAGTCGAATGAATGCAACACTCGTAATGCCTCCAATCGACTTGCCTGAAGGAAATAGTTACCTTCAATTCAAACACTGGCATAACTTCGAACAATCTTCTTCCGGAAGAGCTTGGGATTATGGACATGTGTTCATTTCAACAGACATGGTCGAGTGGACGCAACTTCTTATGGTCCAAGGGGCTTCCAATGGATGGTTAGACGCTGAAGTAGATTTGTCAGCTTATAGTGGTCAACGTATTTACATCGGCTTCAATGCGTTTTCAGATGGTAGCGTTGTTCGTGAAGGCTGGTATATTGACGACGTCGCTTTAAGCGGCACTTCTCAAACTGGGAATGTTTCAATCCAGCCGATTAAGAACACTTTCGGCTCCCAAAGCGGATTAAGTGGTATGAAGAACAATAATAAACTAGGTGTTATTGTGGAGAAAGGGAAAGATGCGCTTGAAAAACCGATTGACCCTAAATCCATTAAGCCAGTACTCCCTAAAGATGACGTATTAACACCACCGACAAATGACGGGCATGTCGGTCCTGTACTTCTACCGCTAGGTGCTCAAGTGAGCATTTTAGAAACAAATCGTTCTGTCTATACGAATCCTGCAAACGGAAAGTATAAACTGACTCACGGTACAGGAACATTTACAGCGAAAGCTGAAGCATATGGTTATCAATCAGCAGAACAATCCGTCACAATCAATGCAGATGAGACGACAACTGCAAACTTCACGTTAGAAGAATTAGCGCAAGCTACACTAAGTGGCACAGTGACTGATCAATCAACAGGTGAACCGATTGCAGGTGCAACCCTTCTACTCGTAGAAGACGCTAACATTACGCCTGTCGAAACGGATGCATCTGGTCAATACGCAATTACTGCTTACGAAGGAGATTACACGTTGAAAGTCGTAGCACGTGGATACCACGGTCAAGAAGCAGCAGTTTCGATCGGTGACCAATCCACATACGACTTTGCATTAGAACCTTTCTTCACATATCCTGGCGGTGAAATCGGGTACGATGATGGAACAGCTGAAAACGCACGAGCATTTTACGATGCTGGAAACGGCTGGGGTGTGAAAATGTCACTACCTGAAGGAAAAGATTCCGGAATCGTCTCTGAAGGAATTTTCCGTTTCTGGGATACAGAATGGCCAGTTCCTGGTGGTACTGCATTTACTGTAGAAGTTTGGGATGCAACGGGCGCAGATGGAACACCTGGCAAAAAGCTTGCTGGTCCAATTGATGCGCAAGCAAAACGGAATGGCGAGTGGACAGTTGTAGATTTAGAAGAACACAACATCGCAGTTAACGGCGATTTCTACATGGTCTATGTCCAGTCAGCGCCAAACCCTTACGCACCAGGCTTAGCGACAGATGAAAACGGACCGAACGCTGGTAGAAGTTATCAGTACGTCGGCGGTGCATGGGCTCCAGCTCCGACGAATGAAGGGAATTACATGATTCGAGCACGCGTCAACTACGAAGTGTTCGAACCAGTTATCACTTCCCCTCAGTCCGGAACAGTGACAAACAAACAAGCAATCACGATTGACGGCAAGGCAACTCCAACAACTACAATCACTTTGCAAAACAATGGCACCGAAGTCGATTCAGTTGTCGTTGGTGATGACGGCAAGTTTTCATTTAACACAACACTTACTGAAGGTGAAAATGAATTCACAGCTGTTTCTTCATTAGACGGTCGCGTCACAGGTACTTCAAGTCCGGTTACAGTCCTTCTGGACACACTGAAACCTGAATTGACAATCGACAGTCCTGCAAATGGCGAAAAAACAAATCGCGAAACAGTGACAGTCACCGGAAAAGTATCGGACGCAAATCTTGAATCCGTCACAGTTAACGGACAAAAGGCTACTGTTTCCAACGGCACGTATTCAAAACGAATTCTCCTTGAACAAGGGATTAATGACATCAAAGTCGTAGCAAAAGACGCAGCTGGTAATAAAAAGACGCAAAAAGTCTCCATTACAGCGCACTACAACGCACCAGAAATTTCAAACCTAACACCTGCTGAAGATGTTCATTTAGTCACTGGTAAGTCCGTAAAAATCGAATTTACAAGTGATGAAGGACTAAAAGGAAGCTTCATGATTCATATGCCATTGACAAATGTCGGTGGACGCAACGAAGTGACAAATGCTACCGAATTGCCAGTAAGCGAAGTAGCACCTGGTAAATATGTCGGCTACTGGACTGCACCATTAGGCGTTACAGCTGATGGCGCAAGAATTGAAGTAAAAGTAGTCGATAACTTCGGAAATGAAGCTAGAAAAGTAGCAGATGGAAAGCTATTCATTAATGTTGAATCTAATTAATGAGTAAGGTGACGTAAAACTCGCTAGCAGAAAGTCTCGCTAAGCAAATAAAGACTGTCCAGAAAGTCCGTGAAAACCGACTTTCTGTGACAGCCTTTTTGCTTTTTATTCAACTATAAGTAAGGACAGCTCGACCCTATGTATGTATCAACTCAATGTACCTTCTGTGTATAATGCCATTTCAAATAATACAGTATGCCCGACTTATCTACCCAACTAAATTCAATTAATTGATCTTCAATTAATTGACGTAAATCATCTACTGAAATCCACTTTATATCTTCAGTATCATCCCCTTTATCATTTAGAACCCCATTAGCCTGACATCGAAAATAAGCACCTAATGAATCAACAGGACCATTTGTCGTTTGATAAATCGCAAAAGGCCTCACAGCTTCAACATTCGAATTTTTATCATGCGTTTCAATTTTGGTTTCTTCCCCAAAAATCTTTGTAATGTGAAGTCCTGTCTCTTCATGCACTTCTCTTTTTAATCCTTCAAAAAATGACTCGAATTCCTCCAGCCTTCCCCCCGGCAACTCATAAGGTGTATTTTTCTCATTCGCTTTAACCCTTTTTTGAATAACAATTTCAGTTCCATTAGGACCATTTCTTTCAATTATCCCTCTAACATTTACGTGTATCATTCAAGTCCCCCCGGTTATGTACGATGTGTGCGCCAAGCTTCCGCAATAATTACAACGAATACAGTTCTAGTATCTTGTCCATTGGTAATTCATTAGCGTTACTCATATGAACAAAATAAGGCAACTGCTCTATTTGAGTTTTTATCGCTTGCTTATTTGTCGGATTATCCCAACTAGGATAAACCCTTATTCCCATCTTCCCTTTCGTCGAACTTGACCTAAGAATATTCTGTTTTAGTAGAACATCTTTCGGAAAAATAAACTGTCCAAACTCGCTGTCATTTCTAAAAGTAGTAATAACGAATAAATCAGGTGCTTCGTCATATGAATAAGGTTGGTTTTTATTATTCTCATCTTTTTCCCAACATACAACAAACTGCCCTACTTTATTTGGAGTTATTTTTGCAACTCGAAAACGAACAGTTCTAGAAGATAATTGAAAGATACCAGCACCGTATTTAGCATTCTGCTTTTCTTCTTTAATCGACTTTACACGTATGTGATTCGACTTGTAAATCAGGTTATCTACATAAGCTATTGCAGAATAAAAATCACTCCTCAGATCACGCATTCATAACTATGTTGAAAAGGTTAGATCGTAAACTCGTCCTATTGTAGACAACGTCATGTAATTTCTCAAGCAAACAATTCTTCACTGTTTATAATGTAATTCTACAAACTGATTAAAGTTTCTTACTCCTTTTAATGTAAGGTCCAATTGATAATCGCCTTCCCTGAACAACGGTATTCCTTTACCGATTATCGTTGGAGCAACTGTGATAATAAATTCATCCACTAACTTTCTTTGTACAAAAGCGTGTAACAATTCTCCTCCTCCAACAATCCAAATGTTCTTTCCTTCCTCTGCTTTTAATGTTTGCACAAAATCTGTTACATCCTCATTGATAAACCTAACATTTTCAGTATCTTCAACAGATGATCTCGTAAACACATAACAATCTTTATTTTTGTAAGGGAACTCCGTTATCTCTTGATTCATTACCCAATCATATGTTCTTTTGCCCATCAACACTGTATCAATCGTTTCATAAAACTCTGCAAAACCGTTATCGCCTTCGCCTTCAACTTTGAATAACCACTCAAGAGATTCATCTTTTGTAGCAATATATCCATCCAAACTTGAAGCAATGAACAATACTACTTTACGTTTTTTACTCACGTTCATCCTCCTTTTATTTTGAGCCTACATGAAATTCATTCATTCACAATCCAGTAGCTGTTTATTTTTACAAGATGTCAGTTCCTCAACTATCGCCGACAGTTCACTCAAATCATCTATACAATAATCAGCATTCACATCTTCCCAATGATTGTCCTTTTTCCAAACACTGAGCATCCCTAGGGAACGAGCTGCTTTAACATCGTTTACCGGATGATCTCCGACATACATACTTTCGGATGCTTGAACGTTCAGTCTCTCCAATGCCCGTTGAAAAATAAGTGGGTCAGGTTTTTTAATTCCCTCTGACTCTGAAATAAGAATCGTATCAAACAAATGGTCAATTTCAAGAGCTGATATATTTTTGGATTGAAACGGTTCTCTGCCGTTTGATATGATACCTAACTTCAAAGACCTATTCTTTAAAGTCTCCAACATACTCTCAAGATGCGGAAACGGTACACAGTGGCGTTTAAAGTTCTCCATGTAATCTTGAAGCAATGTTTCCCATGGCACTTGAATTTGATATTCTTTAACGAGTTGCTGATAGACTTTATCCTTCCATACATATCCTCGACAATCGTATTCAATGAACTTCGACATGTATTGCTGTTTTGGAATGTGACCAAAAACATCTCGATATCGATCATACTGATTCGATCCAAAACTAATCACTGAGGCATCACGATTCAATAAAGTACCGTCCAAATCAAAGATCACTGCCTTTATCATAATAATCCCTCCATCATCTACTTAATTATCTAATTATACGCTATAATGAGATAGAAGGTGGTGGATGCTTTGACATTACTCTATCTAATTCCGACACTTATTTGATAAAACAAATACAGGAGGAATTAATTTGACAAAACAATCTTGGGTACTTTCCTTTTATAAGAAGCAATTTAAACTAATGGATCCGCAAATAGAATTCAGAATGGAAGACGACTTAGTTCTTCAAGTAACGCAAATTCACGAACAAGTTGGTAAACCTTTTACTACGATGTTGGATATCGGTGCAGGTAGCGGCATATTAGCACGAGCTATGGCCAAAAACGGAACCGAAATGACAACTGTAGAGTTGGTGCCTGAACTCGTTGAATATGCTAAATCATGCTCTCCTGATTCCATTACCATACATTGCGGGGATTTTTACACAATACAATTGCAGCAGCAATTTGATGTTGTCAGTTACATGGACGGTTTCGGTGTAGGAACTGATGAGGAACAACTCTTCTTACTAAAAAGAATAGCAGGGTGGATGAAGGAAGACGGTTGTGCATTGATTGATATATACCAACCTTCCTATTGGCGTAAAGTGAACGGCCAAGAAATGCAGATTGATGAAGCGTTTCGAAAATATGGATATGATGAAGAGAATGAACGCATGCTTGATACGTGGTGGCATAACGATCACCCCGAAGACGCTGTCACACAGTCACTTCGTTGTTATACTGTAGAAGAAATTAGCAAGCTATGCCAAAAGGCTGGCTTGAAGATCGTTGCAATTTTCCCTGGTGGCGCAATGGATTACGATGAATGGAACTATTCTTCACTCGTTTCACTCAATGAATGTCTTGCGTATCGGATCAAGGTAAAAAAATAAGTGTGTCAGTGATTGTAAAAAGACAAGCCCCTGTTAGATGGGCTTGTCTTTTTGATCTTACTTCTTCTTTGACGGATGCTTCCGCATACTTTTCGTCACTTTCTTCCATTTGTCTCGCTCGGCAACTGCCGCCTGCCGATTCGTTTTTCGTTCGAGAAATGCAATCTCTTTTTGTAGTTTCACATAGCTGGCATAGCGGTCTTCCGGCAAAGCCCCCGACTGTAATGCCTCTTGGATCGCGCATCCTGGTTCACTAGCATGACCGCAGTCCGAGAATCGACAACTTGTTGCCAGTTCCTCGATATCTTTGAATCCAGCGTCGAGACTCTCACTTTCATTCCACAATTGAAACTCTCTCATCCCTGGTGTGTCGATGAGGACCCCACCTGAAGGAATTTTAATGAGTTCACGATGCGTTGTTGTATGCCGACCTTTTGCATCATCTTCGCGAATACCTTGTACAGCCATGGTACCTTCTCCACAAATCGCATTGACAAGTGAAGACTTGCCGACACCAGAAGACCCTAATAATGCTGCTGTTTTACCGCCTTTTAATAACTCCGTTACTTGCTCAATTCCCTCGCCCGTGACACTACTGATTGCATAGACGTCAGCTCCTAAAGCAATTCCACGAGCTTCTTCCATATATATTTCCGGATGATCGCACAAATCCTTCTTCGTCAGGACAACTACTGGTGTCGCACCTGAATCGTATGCTGCCACAAGATAACGCTCAAGTCGCCGGCTATTAAAGTCATCATTCATCGACATGACCAAATAGACAATATCGACATTCACGGCGATGAGTTGTTCCGCAATCGTCGCCCCCGCCGCCTTCCTTGAGAATAAAGACGTTCTTGGAAGTACAGCATGAATGATCCCTCGTTCTTCACCCGGCATCCTTTCGACGACAACCCAATCACCTACCGCTGGGAAATCTCGTCTTTCAACTGCTTCATGTTGAAACGAACCTGAGCAAACAGATAGCCATTCCCCTTCTTCGGTTAGCACGCGATACATCCGTTTATGTTCAAGTGTTACACGTCCTGCTTTATAATTCCCACTTTTCATATCAGCGATTGTTTCATCCCAATTATTTTGATGAAATGAATTCCAACCGTATGCTTGTAAATTTATCAATTTAAATTCCTCCTGTTATGTGCATATAAAAAAGCATGGTCCCAGATCGGACACCATGCTTTCACGCGCATAACAGAATAGACATGCCTATTACTTAGGCATGGCAGGTGAGAGTATGGGTCCGATCATATATACAATAGCCATATTAATTGTCGCCATAAAACATCACCTACTTTCTGAAAGATACAATAATCGTACCAAGCAATTCCCGATTCGTCAATTAATACTTTCAATTACAGGCGTGTTGATTAACCAATTTATAGGATGTAAGACCAAACAATAATCCTTATTATCCTCGATAAACACCGGATTTCCGCTCCAGGCGGACGCGTTCCGCGGGCACGGCTTCAGCCAAGCGAACTGCGAAGGGTGAGCTTTGCCGTATTTCTGTGCTTTTTACAGAAATTAAGGCAGCAATTTCTTCCCTCGCTTCGCTCAGTCCAGGGTCTTCAGCTCGCGCTGTTCCCGCAGGAAAAGTCGTAACGAAGAACGACTTTTGCGAACAAAAGCGAAGCGTTGAGAGCACATCTTTGCATTTCGCCGCCTTCCGCTCCAATCCTGAAAAGCAGTATCTATAGTATATGAAATATATAGAGTTGTCATATGCTAGTTGGCTGGAGTGCAGGCGCCGACTCCTCGAAAATGCTGCGCATTTCCTTCGTGCGGTGATTTTTCGAGGAAGCATACTCAATGTCCTGCGGGGGGATAGCACGAATGGTGAGACCCCACAGGGAAAGCCGTCACGCAGAACGGCTTTTGCGAGCAAAAGCGTAGCGTTGAGAGCAAGGATGCCTTAATTTCTGCAAAGTACGCAGAAATTAAGGCAAATCGAACTCTTCGTTGTTCGATTGGCTCACCCGTGCCCCGCGGAAAGCGTGCGCCGGAACGCAAGCCAACGGGTCCGAAGAAGTCTACTTGTAAATAAGTGGTTAAGCAACAGACCTGTTTTAATTATGACTTAAGATTCCTGCAAATTATCCCTGATTAAAATTCATCTATTTGCTTTCAGTATAGCACTACAAAAATAATTACATTCTTGAAGTAAAATCCATAACAACTTACCCGTTTAACACAACTGCTATAGACTTCATGATAAATAATCCTAAATCCATCCCTTTTCACGACAAATGGCAATTGCTTCGACTTTGTTTTTAGCCTCAACCTTTTGCAATACTTCAGACATATAGTTTCTTACAGTTCCTGCTGACAAAAATAGCTCAGCCCCTATTTCCTTTGCCGTCTTCCCTTCCGCTGACTTTAGCAAGACTTCCTTTTCCCTTTCAGTTAAAGGATTTTCTTCATGATAAAAATTCATCACTAAATCCGCAGCAAATTCTCTCTTTCCTGCCATTACATTACGAATTGCATTCGCCAAGTCCGTAATAGATCCATCTTTCAGCAAGTAACCATGAATCTTTGCTTTCATTGCCCTTTCAAAATAACCTGGTCTCGCGAAAGTTGTTAAAATGATTACTTTTGTCGATATGCCCTTGTTCTGCAGCATTTCTGCAACGTCAAGACCACTTTTCTTAGGCATTTCAATGTCCAAAATGCATACATCGGGTTGTAAGGAGTGAATAAGTTGTAATGCCTGCTCACCGTTTTCCGCTTGCCCGACTACTGTAAAGTCTTCTTCAAAATCCAATAACGTACCAAGAGCTCCTCGAAGTATTTGCTGGTCCTCTGCAATAACTATATGAATCATAGAACAACAGCTCCTTCATCTACTTTTACAACGATTGGGATTGTCATTTGAAGAGTGGTACCCTTATCCGTCGTAATTTCTAAATTGCCTTCAATCAATGCTAGTCTCTCAAGCATACCGGTAAGTCCATTCCCCCATACCTTATCAGACATCCCAACTCCGTTATCCGAAATACGCACCTGACATCTACTATCGCAATGCTCAATCGTTACTTTACAATTACTCGCTTGACTATGTTTTATAATATTTGTTGAGGCTTCTCGAATGCATAACCCTAAAATATTCTGCTGTAATGCTGAAAGTTGAGGCAGTGTTTCTATATATTCGAAATGAAATTGTACGTTTCCAGCTGATAGAATTTGCTCCATATGCACCAATTCCTCTTCAATTGAACTTACTCGCATATTCGCTACAAGCTCTCGAACTTGCTTCATTGCCGAGCGAGACGTTCTTTCAATTTCCTCTGCTTCCTTAATGACTTTTTCAGGATTTGCTGCTACTCTTTGAATAACCTGGCTTTGTAAAGTAATTAATGAGAGTGTGTGACCAAGTGTATCGTGCAAATCACGAGCGATTCGAACCCTTTCTTCCTGCTTGATCAAGGTTTTAATCTGTTTGTTTGCTTGATTCAATTGTTCTTCTAATTCCAATCTCAACATCATACTTCGAATGCCATAGGGCGATAAAATCATGACGACTAGAAAGGGCAAGAAAAATAACAATTCATTAAAACCATGCACAAAGACAATCCAGACTGTGCAAGCGATCAATACTGACGCAAACAAGGAGACAGCTCTAGTAAACTGTCTTTTCTCTTCAAACCAACCTATGAAATTCGATGCAAAAAATCCTAATAATAAATTATACGGGTTGTAAAAAACTGTGAAGACAACAACTAAACTTACAAGTGACACAAGCCATACAGTATCTTGTTTAACGGATTCTGATTTGTATAATCGGATATATGAAATGAGAAAAAGCAGTAATGCACAATACCCCATTACCGCGCGCCAACCACTCAAGTTTACAATGTGAAATAAAGGTAAAAACAAGTACACTAAAAAGATATAAGGCGTCACTCCATATCTCTTCGGGAAAAGCTCAAAACGTTTTACCACTTTACCACTTCCTGTTTTCTTCTTCTATAGGTTGATAATACCATGAACAATAGAAGGTAACCTAGAAGTATTACAATATTCTTGAAATCAGGCGTGTCTCCACGAACAATCGCCCACGCTCCACTACCGTAATGGTATGCCGGCAACCATGTACCAATAGCTTGAATGGCTTTTGGCAATACCTCCATCGGCATCCACATACCCCCAGTAATCGCAAGAAGTAAGTAAAGGATATTACTAACATTTGAAGCCAAATCAACTTTTTGCATCGTTCCTACTAGAACACCCAGTGCTAAAAATGGAATTGAACCAAGCAGTATCCAGCCTCCACACAGAATCCATTCGACAGCTGACATTGAAACACCATTTATTAATACGCCTGATAGAAAAATCATTACGATCGCAAGGGCATGGACTGTCGATTGTCCAATCATTTTAGCAATAAAATGCAGTGTTGCGGGAAGTGGTGTTACCCGCAAATACGTTGTCCACCCATCGTTTCTTTCCTGTATCATCCTCAGACCTAGTGTCATAATCGCACTCCCCATTACACTAAATGTGGCAATCGACATAAGAAAATGCTTGTTCCATACATCCGCCTCTTCTAAACCTTGATTCACAACTTTTGTAAATATCACGTAAAATACAATCGGCATAAGTAGTGACCCGAAAATAAAATACGGATTACGGAATACGCGAATTACTTCCGTTTTAGATTCTTTAATGAACATGTTCATGAGCATCCTCCTCCGTCGTCAGTTGGACAAATGCATCTTCTAAACTTCCTCTATCGACAGAGATATCACTAACAGATATATTATCTGTAAAGAGCTTCGATAAGATTACATCCGAATTTTCGGTCACAATTGTAACTCTGCCTTTTTTTTCGAACAACTCTATGACCTCAGTCATCTTAAGGAATTTTTCTCTGTACATAAACGGTCCATTTACTTTAAATGATACAGTTTGCTTTAACATGTTTCGCTTAATGGACTCAGGTGAGCCATCCGCAGCAATCTTTCCGTTTTTAAACAACAGAATGCGCGTCGCAACATCATCCGCTTCTTGCAAATAATGCGTTGAAAATATGATTGTTTTACCTTCTTTAGCGAGCTCTCGTACTTTATCCCAAAACATCTTACGGGAGGTACTATCCATTCCAACAGTGGGCTCATCAAAAAATAGCAAATCAGGATTTCCTACTAATGCGAGCGCAAATCCAACACGTTGTCGTTGTCCTCCAGACAATTTTTCAGTGCGTTTGTTTACCTCACTGCCGGACAATCCAGTAATATTTATTAACTGTTCCATCGAAAGTGAATTGGAATAATAACTTTTAAATAAAGCGAGTAGTTCACGAACCTTCACAGCGTCCATCAAACTAACATGTTGCATCATAACACCGATCCGTTCTCGAACAAGACGAATTTTCGGATCCTCATTGAAAAGTTTTACGTTACCATAGGTCGGATTCAACAAGCCTAACAGCATAAGAATTGTTGTACTTTTCCCTGCCCCGTTTGGTCCTAAGAACGCAACAATTCCCCCTCGCTTAATGGAAAACGAAACATTATCTACAGCCTTCACATCTTTAAAATTTTTGGTTAACTTACTAACCTCAACGATACTTTCCATCCAATCACTCCTTTATATTTATCATACGGGAATGATTTCAACTTGCTTAGTAAGCTCTGTCACCATTACATATGACAGATGTCATATGTTCTTATCACGCTAAAGGAAATCACAACATAAACTCGTCTCATCGAAAAGCAAACTCCGACTCTATAAAAAACCATTGGAAAATGAAAAAAGCACAAGGAGTATCCCCCCTTGCGCTCAAACTAGTATTCAATTCACTTAACGCCTTACAATCTTCCTCATCAACCAAAACACGAAATACCCAAACATAACGCCGATTGCATTTAAAATGATGTCATCAATATCTGTACTTCGTCCTATGAAAAACTGAACGCCTTCAATGAAAAAAGTGACGCCTAATCCAATGAATGCAATTTTCCAAAATGAAGCCAACTTCCTCCACAACATTGGAATGAACAATCCGATTGGCGAGAACATGAACATATTGCCCAGTAAATTCATAATGGACAGGCTACCCCAATCATCTGCATAGCTGTTCGTTTGTAAATAAAGATGCATCGTTTGAAATGGCGTGACATTGACACTCGCCATCTCATTTGCAACCATTACGTCAAAATATATTTCTCCAGTTACCGAATCGACACCGATACTCCATTTCGGGATGATCGTTTGGGAAGCTAAACCGATACTGTATAAGATGAAAATTGCTAATAGACATTCACGTAATTTGTTGACTCGTTTTCTTCTTCTCTTCAAGATGATTACACGCACGAGCACATAAAGTGGCAATGCCGCGATCATGTATCCAAGCATATTCATCGCGTATGTACTAATTAACCCCATGGTGCCTCCTTTTACAAAAAGCTATCGCTCTATTTATTCATATGACAGACATCCAGACGATATCCGTAAGAAAAAGACTGCAAACTTCACAGTCTTCTAGTCACTACAGCACTCTCCCCGTCATTGCCCAGACAGAAATCGAAGTTTTATTTGTATGATTAAAAAATCGATGTGGGGTTGTACTTTTGAAACGGATACTGTCTCCTTCGTACAAAATATGCTCATTATCTCCTAGAACAATTGTCAATTCTCCTTGCAATACATACCCGCATTCTTCCCCTGTATGCTCAACAAGTTGCTGATCTTCTTGCCCCGGTTCTAAATGAATCATAATCATCTCGATTGTTCCTTCATTAATAGGCGTCAACAATTGATACTTTGAATTGGATTGCGGAAAACTGATTGTCTTCCGTTCAGCTTTCCGTACTAATTGCAAAGCTTGTTCATCCGTTCCGAGCAACGTAGAAATCGATACATCTAATCCTCTACACAATTTATACAATGTCGTTAATGTTGGGTCTGTATTTCTACGTTCAATCTGACTGATCATACTAATGCTAACCCCAGAACGATCTGATAAATCTTTCAATGACAAACTCTGTTCGATACGTAGTTTTTTTATCTTTTGACCATCAAACATGAAACCTACCCCGTTTATTTCTTTTATTCCTCCATCATACCATAAGAAAACCTGGTAGTCCGAAAACTACCAGGCAAGTCTTTTTTTATAGCATTGTTGAAAACCATAAACCTAATGTCGTTCCAATATAGTTCCCAATAATGTAACCGAGTGTACCAACTACTAATATTGGCCCAATGAGGTTTTTCCATCCTTTTGCAATTGCCATTGCAGCGGCTGTCGTTGGTCCTCCAATGTTCGCATTACTAACTAGCAATATTTCTTCCAAGTTGTACTTTAACAGTTTCCCCGCCGTCAATGAAACAAGCATGTTCACAAGCACAATGACTGCAACGAACACTAACAACAATGGAGCGTTCTGAATAATCATCGGAATGGAAGCAGGAACACCAATTACAACAAAGAATAGGTAAATGAGTAATGTCCCAATCTCCTGACTTCCATTAATACTTTCAAAGTACTTCGGAAATAATGCAAGTGCAAGGAAAGTAATGGTTGTCAAAATCAAGTATTTATCCCCGAAGAGTCCGTTCAATAAATTCATGAAGAACGATACATCTTCACCCGAAGGAATCACACCATCTAAAAACGCAGCAAGTTTAAACGCAACAATAACGAGAAAAAATGCTGTTCCAACAGATAAAGCCATATCTTTTAGTGAAATATCTTTACGTGCCCAAAAGCTTTCTGCTAACGTCTTGCCATCGCTTTTTCCTTTATTCGCTTCCACTTCCAGTACGTGTGGATGGGAATACCGTTTACGGAAAAATGCCATCGTTGGTATGATCATCAATACGACAAAATAGAGCGCCATCATTAAATTATCCGCAACAATTGTAGAGGATACCATTTCACCCGGCGTTTCAAACTTCCCCGCCATCGCCGCAAAGTTGACACCACCCCCAACATAGGAAGCACTCATCATCCCACCGATTTTATCCAAGTACGGAATATGATCTTTCAATAAGAAAAAGCTAATAATCGTACCAGCTACTGTTCCGATTGAACTAATTAAGAAAATGAGCAACATCCTTCCGCTTTCCTGCCAAATCTTCTTAAAGTTCACATGGAACAATAATAACGGAATCGCTAGTGGAATAATGAACGTCCAAACCGCATCATAAACAGGCGATTCTGTCGGAATAACACCCGTATTGGATAAGATGATTGCTCCGACTAACGCAATAATTGCTCCTGAAATCTTACTCGCCCAACTAAACCGTTGTTCCAAATAAATACTAACCGCCGCCCAGACAACGATGATTCCCCATAAGGTGATCATATCATCTGCCTTAATTAATGTGTTTTCCATTTCTCTTCCCCCATTCTTAACCCTTCATTTGTTTACTAATAAAATCAAACGCATTTGTATAACTGATGCGTTCCACTTCTTTACGCGAAAACCCACGCCGCTCCATTTTCACGAGTAGTTCAGGTACCTTCTCAACACATTCCAACCCAACTGTTGTCCCTTCTTCGACATCCGAACCAAGCTGATGACCATCTAAAAAGTCTAGAAAATCAAACCCGAATGCAACATGCTCGGGTCCTACTAAATCCGCCATATAAACAGCGTGATCGATAAATGTATCAACCGTAGGATTCACTTTGTCGATAAACGCATAATGCGCATTGAGCCCAATAATACCGCCTTTAGAAGCAATCGCTTTTATCTGCTCATCCGTAAGATTACGTTCATGGTCGCAAAGTGCTCTTGCATTACTATGGGAAGCAATGATCGGCCGCTCACTCGCCTCATACAAATTCCAAAACGAAGGTTCATCGAGATGAGAAGCATCTAGAAGCCAACGATAATCATTCGCAAGCTTTGTCGCTTGTCGCCCATATTGCGTAAGGCCAGTATGTATTCTTTCATTATAAGCTCCTGTACCACTTGCAAGAAAGTTATTTTCGTTCCACGCATAAATCGCATGGCGAACACCTCCCTCATGCAATTCATGGAAAGCGCTTTCAACATTTCCCTGAATGGATGCCTCCCCCCAATGCTCCATAAACGTCAGCCCTTCCAAACCGAGAAGAACATTTATTTTTCCAACCTTTTGCGCATCAACGAAATCTTTCGTTGTCGTACAAAGATTTACATGCTGTGCCGTCCGTAAATCATCTAACACGCTCTCTCGCAACATACGAAATCGCCCATACGGATTGTCACGAAACGCCGGCTCTACCCAAAAGACACAAACAACCGCGTCAACTAAACCCTTTTTCAATTTCGGATAATGAATCCGATCAAATACATTTCGCTCTCCTTTACTTCGGCGGAATGCTAGATCTGTAAATAAATCTGAATGCAAATCAAATACTTTCAAATTTATTCACCTCCTCTTACTAGATTTACATTTTAATATATTATAATTTATTCTTTATATTGAAACAAGTGCTTACTTTTCACTTCAAGAAAAAACCTCCACTATTTTAGAAGCATAGTGAAGGTTTGAGTATTGTTTGTAGTATTTTAGAATCTGTTATATAAACTATTTCTCAGAGGATTCCAGCATAATTCGATCATTCACCTCATAATTGCGCTAAACGCGGCATAACTCCTGAAAACGGCTCATAAACTTCCAGAACTCAGCATTATCCCAGGTTTCGAGGCATACTTGCGCCAAACGCCGCATAACTCCTGAGAACGGCTCATCCCCCCCATAACTCAGCATTATCCAAAGTTTCGCACATACTCGCGCCAAACGCCGCATAACTCCTGAAAACGGCTCATAAACTCCCAGAACTGTAAGCGTAAAAGGATCTGCACCTGTTTTTCCGGGTGCAGATCCTTTATTTTAGTAATGAATCCTTTAATTTTTAGATAGGTAACATTGCTCCGGCAGCTTTTTCGACCAAGGGAACAATTTT